>JACVXV010000176.1 GCA_015661205.1 Candidatus Brocadiaceae bacterium | reverse complement strand
TACAGCGCATTTTGAAATTTCACTCCTGTAAAATCAAGGGTTTCAAGGCGATTTATGCCTAAAAATGACCGTTTTTCGGTGCGAATTGCGAAAGTCGGGCTAACACTGTTTCGCTGTTTATCTTCTACCAATATTTTGTTCCTAACGGAACCTGTGAGTAGCGAGTAGGGAGGATTAAGCGGAGCGTATCCACCAGATTATGATTTTTCCTTGTTCCCCTGAAACAGATACAGGCATTGTCAGGCAGTTGTGCGAAGGTTCAGCGCGGCGTACCGTGCAAGCGTCCATCAGGGCTGAAGCCCTGAGCTACAGCCGTAGTGATTTGCAAAATGGGTGATTACCTCTTCTGGTGGTTCATACCTTTCATAATGCACGTGTGCGGCCTTAAATTCTTGCTGTTTTAACAGGTGGAAATTTTGCACGCATGTGTCTAATCCGACGGCGCCGGTTACCGGTTGTATTTCTTTAAAACCAGCAGAGAGCAACCCAGACAGCACGCAACCGGTTATTAAGTAGGGATTGAAAGATAAAAAGGATTCCAACGTCCCTCGCCCCAGACACTCTTCAATAAAATGCGGGAGATATATGCTTCTTTTTAACGGCTTGGGGGAGTGCAATACGTCGCCTTCGGTGAACAAGATGTCCTTTTGGCTTTCGAGCCGCTGAATAGCGGCATCGAGAGAAAAACAGGTGCGTCCCGAATCGTTAACAATAAGGGTTCCCGGTTTCACCTTTTCGACGTCCAGGACGTTCGGCACGTTTGTAGCGCCAATGATGAGTGTGGCGTCATAAAATTCGTCGGGTATTTTCTGCGTTGCGGTTGTCGAACGTATTATACCCTGAAAATGCAAATCCTTTTTCAGTTCTTGTTTGAGTTGTTCCGGTGATTCACTCCGTTGGAATACGTCAAAGAGTATGATTTCCTTCGGATGGGGCAAACAGGTTAACATTAAGCGGAGCGCAGCGGTGCCTACCGACCCTAATCCCACAAATCCAACCTTCTCCTGGCTCAGTTGGCGACGTGTGTCCTTTAAAATCCTTTCAACGTTCATTATGAGGGTTGCCGTTATGGTGCCGTGGCCGGTTGTTATTTCAGGCACGTTTGTTTTGGAATGGCCGGAAGACGCCAGGGTTTTGCCGTAACCGGTAGCGGAAGCGAGCATCCCCGTAAGCGATACTGCCCGTGAGCCGATTTTCCCGGCCACGTCCATTGCCTGCAACATTGAACCATGTAAACCGTTCCGGGTGTCAAAAAGCCCTGAAGTAAAATGCGGCAGCACGATAGAGGCGATGCGTCCCAGAAAGGTTTCCGTCACCGCGATGACAACGGGCAGTTTCCGGCACCACCCGTTTATTATTTCATCCCGATCCACCTTTGATTCTTCAGCCAGGCTATCCGGAAAGCACTCCAGTGCGGCGGAGTCAACGGGTGCAATGTGTCCGGAGGCGATGAGCGCGCTGAGTGGGTTGCGTTCAATGGACGTCACAGCCGGCGAGACGTACCGGGGACGCGCCGGCAGCGCTTTTTCGGGCGTGGTATCCGCCGGAGCGGCGTTCCCCAGCGCCATAGCGAGTTTTTCTATCGTGGGGTTCAAAAATAGTGTTTTGGCCGAAATATGCACGTTGAACGTGATTGACACGCTTGAAGCCAACTGGACTGAATTGAGAGAAGTGCCGCCCAGTTCGAAGAAGTTGTCGTGAATACCTATTTGATTCCTTCCCAGGATTTTTTCCCATATACCGGCCAGCCTTGTTTCCAGGCTACTGCGGGGGGCAACGTATTCCGTTTTGTGTGACAACGATCCTGCGGTATCCGGGGAGGGAAGGGCTTTTTTATCTATCTTTCCGGTGCCTTCAACGGTTAACGGCATACTTTTCAGCGGCACAAATACGGACGGAATCATATAATCCGGAAGAAACGTTTGGCAATGAGATTTTAATGCCTGCGCCGTGACTTCTTCATTGCACACGATATATGCCGCTAAATCATCGGAGCCGCGCTTTTTTATGACAACCGCTTCTTTTACCGACGGATGGCGGAGCAAGGAGTTTTCAATTTCACCTAACTCTATGCGGAAGCCCCTGACCTTGACCTGCTCATCCTTTCTGCCCAAAAATTCGATTTCACCATCCGGAAGCCATCTTCCCAGATCGCCAGTTTTGTATAACTGCTCGCCGGGGCTGAACGGATTCGAGACAAATTTTTCTTTTGTTAGCTCCGGTTGATCCAGATACCCCAGGGACAACCCGGCGCCGGAAATAGTTATCTCCCCGGCAACGCCAATGGGAACCGGTTTTAGGGCATTATTCACAATATAGACGGATACATTGGAGATGGGTTTCCCGATGGGTATTACGTGCGCGTAGCTCTTGTCCCTGCTTACTTTGTGGATGGATGTGCAAACCGATGCTTCCGTGGGGCCGTACGCATTAAAATAGAGCGCCTTTTCCCTGTAGTAACAAACGTCTTCCATAAGAGGATGCTCTCCGCCCGAAATCAATATCCTTAAGGTTTTCAGCCTGTTCCTGTCCAATGCATTTAAATAGCCGGGAGACAACATGGCTACGGTAACGTTTGTTTGCTCCAGATACGCCAGGAATGCTTGCGGGTCATCAATTTTTTCTTTATCAGCGACGACGAGCGCGCCTCCTGAAAAAAGCGTTATGAATATTTCGGACATGGATACGTCAAACGAATATGAAGCGAATTGCAGCACACGGTCATTTTCGGTCAGATGAAAACATCTGATTAAGGCAAGCGACATGTTGACATAACCGCTATGTCCAAGCCTGATGCCCTTGGGCGTTCCCGATGAACCGGAGGTGTAGAATACGCACGCAACCGGATTCTTTTCGATACGGGGAAGCGGCTGCTCCCCCTGGGGCATTTTGTCCAAAAGCCCCTTAATCTTTTCCAAATCAACGATCCGTGTTGAATCTTGAAAGTCAGCGCCCCGGTATTCAATTTCGGTTATCAGCGCTTTACACCGGCTGTTCTTCAGCATGTAGTCAATTCTTTTCTGAGGGTAGGCCGGGTCCAGAGGCAAATATACGGCGCCCGCTTTCAGTATGCCCAATAAGCACAACACCGACCAGTCGCTGCGCCCAATCATCAGCCCGACAAGATCGCCCGCCCTCACGCCACAGTCGTCAATCAGATAGCGTGCAATCCGGTCTTTCCATGCATGAAGGCATGAATAGGTTATTTTCCTGTTATAGAAGATTACGGCAACGTTGTCCGGCGTCTTTTCCACCTGCTCTTCAAATAAATCGATCAGGTTTTTATCTTCAGGGAATGGATGTTTATTGTCGTTGAAATTAATAAGAAGTTTCTTCTTCTCCTCTTCACCGAGCATTTCCAAATCGCTTATCAGACGGTTTTTGCCGGCAAGCACGCTTTTTACCAGATTTTCGAAATGATTTCCAATTCTTTCAATGGTTTCCAACATAAACAGGTCGGAATTATAATTGATACCCACCCGGATGTTTTTTTCGGTTTCCTTGAATATGAACGTGAGATCGAACCTGCTTGTCTCCAGTTCGATATCAAGCTCGGTAATGGTAAACGTCTTGGTGCTCCTCTCCGAAAAGACGTCGTTTTGGAGTACAACCATCACGTCAAACAACGGGGCGCGGCTGACGTCCCTGGCCAGCTTCAGTTCATCCACCAGGCGGTCGAACGGATACAGTTGGTGGTCATACGCCTCAATCGTTGTCCGCTTCACGCGCTCAAGCGTAGCGGTGAAGCTGTCGTTCCCGTGTATTGCGTCGCGCAAGGCCAGGGTGTTTACGTAGAAGCCTACTTGATTTTCAAGGTCGGTGTGGTTTCTGCCTGCAACGGGGGAACCGACGATAATATCATCCTGACCCGTATACAGGTGCAACTGTATTTTCACCACAGCGAGCAGGCACATAAACAAACTTGCGTCGTGTGCCTTTGCCAGTGCGGCCATCCCGTCCGCCAGCTCTTCCCCTAAAACAAAATGATGAACCCCGCCCCTATATGATTGCACGTGCGGACGCGGGAAATCTACCGGCAAATCCAGTATGGGAATCTCACCGGATAGTTTGGTATGCCAGTAATCGACGTGATTCTTGACCCGTTCGGAGGCGAGCAACGCATTTTGCCAGGCGGCATAATCCTTGTACTGTATTTTCAAGGGAGATAGCGGAGCAGAATTGCCGGACAGGTGGGCATCGTATAGCGCCACCAGTTCCTTTGCCAGCACGTCCAGCGACCATGCGTCGCCGATGATATGGTGTATGTGGAACAACACCGTGTGGGAATGGTCAGATAATTTTAGCAATTGAATCCTTATCAATGGCCCCCTGGACAGGTCAAATGGAGTCCTTGCGCCCTGCTTCGCATATTCCCGTACCAGTTCCTCAGCGGCTGTATTTGGCCGCTCCGGCATTTTTCCCGGCTTTTGTGCAAGACGCGGCCTGAGATCAATCACGCTGAATTCAAAGGTCTTCAATCCGGGAACGTATTCAAGTACCTGCTGTTTCGGAACTCCGTCTTTGGTTATAAAAACGGTGCGCAGGGATTCATGCCGTTCGACGAGGGATTCAAAAACCTTCAGAAAGAGTGAAACGTCCAGATCGCCTTCAAACAAGAAGGCGCCGGACATCATATAGGCGGTACTCGCTTCATCCATCCGGTCAAGCACCCAGAGGCGGCGCTGGGCATGGGAAAGGTCGTAACACCTCTGAGCCTTCAACGGCTGGATATCGGGGCAGGTTGTGCTTTCCACGGTGGTGAGAAAAGTTGATAGCCTTCGAATGGTGGAGTGTTCGAAAAAATCTTTCAAACTTATCTCTCTCTTCAGTTCTCTTAAGACCTTTGAAATAATCCGTGTGGCCTTCAGGGAGTGCCCGCCAATTTCGTAAAAATTACTGTTGACGCCGATCTTCTTGAGGTCAAGCACTTCCCCCCATATTTGTGCCAGCTTTTCCTCCAGCTCATTGGCGGGCGGCTCATATTTGATTGTTTCATACATAAGCTCTTCCGGTTTGGGGAGCGCCTTTTTATCTATTTTACCGTTGATGTTTAAGGGAAATTCGTCGAGCCGCACGTAAAAGGAGGGGAGCATATAATCGGGCAGATACTGATGGAGATGAGCGCGCAGTTCCGTCGTGCCGATAGGCGCTTTCTCGGTGTAATAGCACGAGAGGGTATTTTCGTTTTCCCGGTTCTTATGCGCCAGCACGACGGCCTGGTCAATGGATTTGCAGTTTATCAGCGCCTTTTCGATCTCCCCCAGTTCTATCCTGATGCCGTTTACCTTCACTTGGGTGTCCAGCCTACCGATAAACTCAACACTCCTGTCCGGGGCATATCTCCCCAGATCGCCGGTTTTGTATACAATATCGTCTTCTTGCGGATTCAGGGGATTGGGAATAAAAGACTTTTTTGTCATTTCAGGGTTACGGTAATACCCTTTCGTCATGAATGGTGTTTTTATAAAAATTTCACCGGCCTCGCCTATTTCGCAGAGTTTATTTCCATTAATGATCAACAGCGCGGTGTTTGAAATAGGCTTGCCTACGGGGATGATGGTGTTGGGGTTTTCGGAT
Organism: Candidatus Brocadiaceae bacterium; assembly: GCA_015661205.1. Taxonomy (GTDB): domain Bacteria; phylum Planctomycetota; class Brocadiia; order Brocadiales; family Brocadiaceae; genus JACVXV01. The sequence continues at coordinate 1,376 of JACVXV010000176.1, read as the reverse complement.
CTTTTTTCAATACGATGAAACGATTTTATCAACGTTGTCTCGGAAGCACCGTAGAGGTTCACCAGTTTTATCCTCTCGCCCGCGACGTCCATCCACCGGTTTATATCACGGCCATACAGAGGTTCCCCGGCCATCAGGATATATTTCAAGTCGGGAAGAATTTCACCTCCACCCTTGGTTGACTCAAACTCCTTTGTGATCAGCCTGAAAAGGGACGGCACGCAGTGAACCAATGTCACCCCCGTCCTCTCTAGCCATTCAATCAGGTGCTTTACGTTGGTTTTGACCTCCTTCTCAGGAATACATACCCGACCACCCGTTATCAGTGGCACGAATATATCCCGCAGACTCGCGTCAAACGTCACGGGAGGAAACTGGCTCACCTTTACCTGCTCGTCGAATCCGAATTCCTGGACTTCCCAATGCATAAAATGGCTTAAGCTTTTGTGGCAACCCACAATGGCTTTGGGTTCGCCCGTCGAGCCGGACGTGTACATTATGTAATTACTGTCATCCGGGCCGGGCAAACCCAAATCCTCAGATATGGCGCAGCTTTCGGGTACATCCGTTTCCCGGATACTACTCAAATGCAGGTTGTCATCAATAGCAAGAACGGTGAAGAGTTTTTCTCCGATGCCCAGGGCCTTAAAACGTTTCAGGACGTTGTCACAATCCTCTTTTTCGGTTATTACCACACCGGGTACGGTTGCGTTCAGAATGTATTCCAGCCGTTTGTCGGGAAACTCCATGTCCAGGGGCAGAAAAATCCCGCCCGCCTTTAACACGCCGATAATCGTCGCAACGTATTCGATACCGCTCTTCAGCACGGTTCCGACAATTACCTCTTTTTGAACGCCGGCGGCACGTAACCGGCGGGCAATATTATCCGATGCGCTTTTTAATGCGCTGTAGGAAATACTCCGGCCGTCCGTCTCGACGGCAATCCTGTCGGGAAACCTTTCTGCGGTTGCTTCAAATACAGTGTGTACTATTTTTTTATTCATAACCGGCAAGTGTGATATCCTCAATAATAGATGGTTTGATTTTCCAGGTATGATTACAGATGGTTTTCTAAGGAGTTACTTTTTTGCCACTATCCGAACGCTTCCGGTAGCTTTCAACGATTAATGGATTATTGAAAAAGACCGCCACACATTCGGATTGAGTAACACCGTGTTTTTTCCGATTTTAGGCACAATTGCCTTTGTCCCATCAAAACCAGTAATATTCGATAGTATGTCCATATCTGTGTACCTTGAATATATACGTATAATATTGCACCTAAATCCTGCAAACAAGGCGAAGCCTTGTTGCAAGAATAGGCGAAAAAGGGTAGAATCTTCAAGGGATTTGAGACTTGATAACCGGATAAAGGA
>JACVXV010000175.1 GCA_015661205.1 Candidatus Brocadiaceae bacterium | reverse complement strand
TCTCTGCTAGCAGTTCGCGGATAACTGTTTCAATACGAGTAAAAAACAAGTCAGCAGAAAACCAAAGGTTCGACGATATGTTGTATTTTAAGTAACCGATGGTATAATTCTACTTCAAGCATATTTAAGCATGCTACCAGACCTCGTAAAGGGGGAAAACTTACCGCCAGTATCGTCTGTAAGTGGCGCGGAATTGGGTTGTCATGTGCGAGGTGGATGATTTCAGGATTTATTTCTTCAACAATATCAGAAAGAAGGCAGTCGGGTGATGAGGAACTTGCTTCGCAGTCGTGTGATAAGTAGTGGTAACGTTATCTGGCATAAAATACTATTTTCTTTTTTTCTTTCAGCAGTTGCATTATCGGCTACGCCGCTTTCCGCAGAACAATGCAATGCGGTTAGGCCTTTAAAGGAAAATATAACTCAGAAAATACAAAAACTTCAGGCGCCTTTTATTGCCAATATTGGTCAGATAGATGAAAGGGTACGTTTTTATGCACAGACCTTTAGGGGAACGGTATTTGTCACGGAGGATGGGGAGATTGTCTATTCATTACCGGAAGTTGGGGCGGGAAATGATGGAGGGGAGCAGAGGGGCAACGGGGCAGAATGGCATGGACGGGTTTCGCTTGTCCGCGTTGCGTCTGGATTTGCGGCAAATGGATGGTTGCCTTTTTTCCGCACTGGTAGCGCCAATTGTCCACCGGTTCGTGTTCTTGCAAAATCTCTCTTAGCCGCATATCTTCCCGAAATCCCAAACCCTCAATCCATAATGAGGGGCGTTGCCCTTAAAGAACAACTGGTGGGCGGCAATATAAGCGAAATCAAGGGCGGTGCAAAATCCATGGCTATCGTGAGTTGTTTTACCGGAAATGACCCTTCAAAATGGCAGAGCAATATTTCAACTTATGAGATTGTCGATATGGGAGAGGTCTATGAGGGGATAGACTTAAGGCTAAAGGCGTGTGGAAACAACGTGGAAAAACTCTTTACGGTAAGACCCTCTGCAAACCATGAGATAATAAGGATAAAACTGGCGGGCGCTCAGAAATTGACGGTAAACGAGTCCGGCGAGCTTGTAGCAGAGACGGAACTTGGCGCTGTGAAGTTCACGAGACCCGTGGCATTCCAGGAGATTGACGGGACACGGGTGGAAGTGGCCGCAGAATACAGCATCTATGTATCAGAAAACGATGGAATGGAAAGCAGAGGAACATGGGTGCAGGAGAGCGGGGGAGAACCTGAAACTCAGAACGCAAAACCTGAAACTCGAAACTCGAAACCCGAAACCCAAAACCCGAAACTTATTTACGGTTTTACCGTAGCCTCCTACGACAAGACAAAAGACCTTATTATCGACCCCCTCCTTGCGTCCACGTACCTGGGCGGGGTTTTTGAGGATCATGGTAAAGCAATTGCCGTTGACGCCGATGGAAACGTCTACGTGACCGGAGAAACTTTGTCGTCAGACTTTCCCACAACGCCAGGCGCTTATGTTATGTCTCGTAGCGGTAACACTGAGGTATTTGTGTCGAAGTTCAACAGTGGGCTGACGAACCTGTTGGCATCCACATTCCTGGGAGGGTCTCTTAATCATGATCGTGGCTGTTCAATTGCCATCGATGCCGGAGGAAACGTCTTTGTGGCTGGAACTACTTACTCAACAGACTTTCCCACAACGCGAGGCTCTTATGATACGGCAAGCAACGGACGTTGGGATGTCTTTGTATCAAAGTTCAACAATGGGCTGACGAACCTGTTGGCATCCACGTTCCTGGGTAAAAGCTCTGATGAGTATGGCTATTCAATTGCCATCGATGCCGGTGGAAACGTCTATGTGACCGGAGAAACCTTGTCATTCGACTTTCCTACGACGCCCGGCGCCTATGATACCTCTTATAATGGTGGTTATTATGACGCCTTTGTATCAAAGTTCAACAATGGGTTGACGAGCCTGCTGGCATCCACATTCCTGGGCGGGGGGGCTGGTGATTATGGCAGAGCGATTGCTGTTGATGGTGTGGGAAATACCTTTGTTACCGGCAATACCTGCTCAAAAGACTTTCCTGCAACGCCCGACGTTTATGACGCAGCTAACAACGGTGGTAATGATGACGCCTTTGTATCGAAGCTCAACAGTGGGCTGACGAGCCTGTTGGCGTCTACGTACCTGGGCGGGTATTCTAATGATTGTGGCAAGGCAATTGCCGTCGATGGCGGTGGAAACGTCTATGTGACCGGTGATACGGTATCGCCAAACTTTCCCACGACGGCTGGCGCTTATGCTACATTATATAATCGTGGGTCTAAGGATGTCTTCATTTCGAAGTTCGACAATGGATTGGCAAGCCTGTCCGCATCTACGTTCTTGGGTGGGCATGCCAATGATTATGGTAAGGCAATTGCCATTGATGCTGGTGGATACGTCTATGTGGCAGGCAGCACCAGCTCAAAAGACTTTCCTACAACGCCCGGTGCTTATGATACCTCATCTAATGGTGATAGTGACGTCTTTGTATCGATGTTCAATAGTGGACTGGCGAATTTGCTTCTTTCTACATTACAGGGTGGGTCTCGTTCTGATTTTGGCAATTCAATGACCGTTGGCCCGGGGGGATACGTCTATGTGATCGGCGAAACGTTGTCACTAGATTTTCCTACGACGCCTGGCGCTTACGATACGTCATACCATAGATGCGAGGACATCTTTGTGTCGAGATTTAACGTCGAACTTTCCGTTGATAAAGCAGGCAAGTAACAAGGATGGAGAACAAGGAGTTAATTATTAACCGGTGATACGTTATTGAGCGATATCTGTATATCCCCATAATTTACCGGTTGTTCAATTTTAACAGTGCGTAATCGAACTAACTCCAATAAGGCAAGAAAAAACCCAATGATGCGTATCCGCTCATCAATCCCTTCAAAAAGATCGGTGAAGGTTATCGTTGTGTGGAGTTGTAACAGTTTTATAACCTCGTTCATGTATTCCTGAATTGGTGTGTCGTCGTAGGTAACTCGCGTGGAGACGTTTTGCAGGGTCTGTTTCATCAGTTGGGAAAATCGCTGTAATAAATCCCATACACCGATACATTCCATAGGCAGCTCCGCCTCTTTTTTTTCAGTCGCATCATCAGGTATTTCGTTGTAGGAACACATCCACTTTTTTTCCCACTCGGCAGCCCTCAAGGCCAGGCGCATGGTGCATTCTTTATACCGCTTGTATTCAAGCAACTGTTTTACCAGAGACAGGCGCGGGTCTTCGATTTCATCTTCGTCGCCTTGCGTCTCCGTGTGGGGGAGAAGCATGTATGATTTTATGTACATAAGCGTGGCCGCCATTACCAGAAAGTCGCCGACTACGTTCATATCCAGCGTTTGCATTGCCTCCACAAATTGCAAATACTGATTCGTAATCCGTGCAATGGGGATATCGTAAATCTGCATCTCTTCCTTCCGGATCAGATAGAGAAGCAAATCAAGCGGGCCGTTATAAATATCCAGGTCTACTTTATATTCGTTTGTCATATTTAGGTATTAAAAATAGGTGAACGTTTATCACGGTGGTTGCAATTGAGTAAGCCACCTGTTTTCCCTACGTGTATATGCTTACTAAGTGTGCTATAGAATGGAGCGGGCGAAGGGAATCGAACCCTCATACCCAGCTTGGGAAGCTGGTATTCTGCCACTGAATTACGCCCGCATTAAATTTCTATGGTGTGTAGTTTTAATTTTAACATCTCAGCATCCGTCCCCTGTCCATTTTGCCCGGGGTACCGGATTGTTTCACGGCGTTCGGCAGCGCCTTGCGTATTAAGGCAAAGCGCGCCCTGATATGTGCCTCTCCGCTTGAACTCTTGCGTTATACCGTTGGTAATCTCTGCCTTACTGGTCTTCCATATCGGCGAGATAAGAAAATTGCCGTGAGTGTCTCCTACCAGCCTCTGGACGGTAACGTCAGACGGTATACGTTCCAAAAAATCGACGGCAAGCTGGATATAAGCGCTTCTATCCATCGTTTGCACTTCTCCCTTAAAATACTCTTCCGCCAGTGCAGTATTTTTAGCTACGTACAGGTGATGGAGTTTGATGCCCTGGATGTCCCATTGTGCCAGCGCATCGGCCGTTTTCATCATATCGTCACGCGTCTCGCCAGGTAGTCCTAAGATAACATGTACGCATATATTAATGCAAGTTTTTTTTGTACGAGCCAGTGCTTCACAAAAAATCTTGTAATCATGCCCTCTGTTGATGCGCCTGAGGGTGCTGTCGTGAATGGTTTGCAGGCCATACTCAATCCATACGTGATATTTGCCGGTATAACTACAAACAAGGTCTAATATCTCATCCGAAATGCAATCAGGCCGGGTGCCGATAGAGATGCCGATAACGTCCTTTTCTCCCAACGCCTCGTCATAATACTGCCTCAGCGTTTCAACGTCCGCATACGTATTGGTAAAGGATTGGAAGTAAACGATAAATTTTTCTGCGCCGTATCGCTTGCTATGAAACGCCTTTCCTCTTTCCACTTGCTCTTTAATGGGCATGCGCGGCCCCCTGACGTTGGGGCTGAAGCTTTCGTTGGCGCAATACGTACAACCTCCCACGCCGGCGCGTCCGTCCCGGTTCGGGCAGGTAAAGCCGGCGTGAAGGGGTATTTTGTACACCTTATAGGGAAAGCGCTCTTTTAGATACTCACTAAAAGGAAAAAACCCATGTTTTGCTAAGTAGGGTCTTTGCTGAAATAGCAGAGCATTATCCATGAGTAACCAAGCCTTCGGCAACTTTCCAATCAGAGAGGCAATAGAAAAAAATACTTATTTGCACCACCGCTCATTTACCTTGCGAACACGGTAAAGTCAGTGGCAAATCCAAAACCGATTACAATTCATTTAATTTATCACGAAAGTAGGTATTTATCAAATACAAAAGGTTTTACTAAAATGGTAGGGTGTTGGTTCACCGTAAATTGGAATTTTCAAATCAAAACTAAGCTACTATAAGGATGGGGCTTTGTCCCAGACCCCAGGGTTTATTTAGGCATAAGAGGAACTCTGGTTCGTCATTCTTTGGTTGTGAGTGAGAGAGGAGCGATATAACCTATTGCGCTATGCAATCGTTTTGTGTTGTAATGCGCGACGAATTCCTCCACCATTCGCCGGGCGTCTTGCAGGTTTACCGGGCAATAGGGGCGAATACTTTCCTGCGTTTGGCAATACTTTACGAGAATGTGAAAATGAGTTACATTCAACACTCGAAGGATGAGGTAGGTTGTCCGATTCTGGAGGTAGCTTGAACTGTCTGGCAGACGAAAGTGTAGACCGGCAGATAGTAGAGCGTTTAAGGCAAGATGGTTATCTGGTATGGTACGTTGCTGAAATGGAACCGGGGATTTCAGATGGGAATGTGCTTGATCTTGCAAACAGGGGAGGATATTTGTTAATAACAGCAGACAAGGATTTTGGGGAATTGGTATTTTTACAGCAACGCCTGATGTCAGGCATCATACTTATCCGTTTGACGGGGTTATCCCCGATGAATAAGATTGAAGAAATTGTTGAAGCCATTTCCAATAATGCGTGATGGATCGAAGGGGAAATCCACAGCCATGTTGAAGGAAGAAATCTTGTCAATGGGTTGAGGATACCATAATACGCTCGTCAGTATAGTCAGGAATGGGTGCATTCCCACTTTCTTGTAAATATACATTTTGTCCCGTAGGGACAGATGGAAATAGCCCACCGATTCATCGGCGGGGACAGTTGCCAGAATTGCTAGTCCCGTAGGGACGGCTGGCAGCACGAGCGTTTCTAGCCGACAATGCCGGCACAAGGCGCTTACAAGAATTTGGGAATGCTCCCGTCAGGAATTGCGTACTTACTAATGTCAAAATGGGTAACCCCTCTCTTTTCAGTTATGAGGTTGAGTTGAGGAACGAAACCCAACCTTATCAGGCTGGACAGGCGGGAGAAACTGGTTTTTCTTTTATCCAGACGCCAGTTCTATACTCTACGCTGAGAATGAGAAAACCATGTACAACGAGGAACGATTGATTGAATTAAGTATGGCGTCCCTGGAATTCATCAACGTGTGTTATCTGTTTGACAACTGATATGGCATAATATAAAATTCCGGTGTTTGTAGAATAAGAAATAAATAGTCTGATACTCGTTTCATGAAGGAATTTGTGTTATCATTAAAAAACCATCGTAGCGCTGGCAATGAATTATCGGAATGGAGAAATTATCATGCAAATCCATGAGCTAGTAATAGAAATGAAGTTACTTGAGCGTCGCCTAACCCTTTACGAAGAAAAATATGGTATCTTGAGCGAAGATTTCTATAAGGCCCTTGTGTCCGGCAAGTTGGAACGATATGATGCGTATGATGAAACCCGTGCGGATTTTAGTCGTTGGAAAGGCATTTACGAAACGTGGCTACGACGAAAAGAAACCTATACGCAGCAAATCCAGCAACAGGGTTTAGTGGCAACATTACGTATTCAGCCCGTATACTGATATGGCTGATGCTCCCCTCAAATCCTTAGCGGCGGATAGTCAATTTATGGATACGAGGTGTATCGGCAAGAAAAACGGTTGTATTGGTACGATGATTTTCCGCATCCGCTTTGCCCTGCTTTGGCCTCAACCTTTCCCCATTACAAACAGGTTCCACCGGACATCAGGCACAATCGTATTCCTGCGCCAGAGACGAGTTTTTCTCGTCCGAATCTGCCTGCGGTGATTCGGGAGATTGAAGAAATCGTTGAAGACGTTTCCAATAATGCGTGATGGATCGAAGGGGAAATCCACAGCCATGTTGAAGGAAGAAATCTTGTCAATGGGTTGGGAATACCATAATACGCTTGTCAGCATAGTTAAGAATTGAGTTACGTAGGTTGGGTTGAGCAAGCAGACTGTGCCAAATGAACTTTGTATGGACAGCCTTTGTACAGTAAAAAGGTATGAAATACCCATTTTATCGGT
>JACVXV010000041.1 GCA_015661205.1 Candidatus Brocadiaceae bacterium | reverse complement strand
TACCAAGATTCGACTCGCCTATTACTACAACGGTTTTGATGCATGACATACATAAATGGAGGGCTTTTCTCAGGTCTCCACTTGACAACGCTACTAATAGTTTGTTATATAGTTTTCGCTCAGACACTAAATAAGTGTCCCATGAGACAAAATGTCTCATGGGACACTTTTGTATCTTTGGATAAGGCAACGACACCATATTAAATCTGTAATGAACCGGGAAGATTAGGCCTTTTCAGCGGCTTGTTTGTATTCATACGTGGAGACACGGACACCGTGTCCCTACTTTGAATTTCCAATACATCGAGTTAAACTGTTTTAACCGTTACACAGCCGGCCTACTTTGCCGATTGCATTTCCGCTAAAATGCTCTGGGGCAGGTTAAAGTTGGAATAGACGTTTTGCACGTCGTCGTGTTCTTCAAGCGCATCCATAAGTTTCAATATCTTCCTCCCAGCCGTTTCGTCAAGGTCTATATTGGTTTTTGGCAACCAACTGATGTCAGCGCTTTCTACTTTTATGTTTTTGGCTTCCAACGCTTTTTTGATTATCGCCAAATCCGTCTGAGAGCAGGTTATCTGAAATGAGTCTCCCACCCGCTGCATGTCTTCAGCGCCTTTGTCGAGAACCAGCATCATTAACTCGTCCTCGTCAAGGTTTCCGGCGTTAACGATAATTAACCCTTTCTTTTCAAACATCCACGACACACAGCCGACATCCCCCAGATTTCCGCCGTAACGGTCAAATATCTTTCTGATTTCAGGGGCCGTCCTGTTTTTGTTATCGGTCAGAATTTCTACGAGTAATGCCACGCCTTGAGAGCCATACCCCTCGTAAAGGCATTCGTGCAATTCAGCTTCGCCGGCGCCGTCTCCGGTGCCCTTCTGAATAGCGCGCTCTATGTTTTCTTTAGGCATATTGACGGCGCGCGCCTTGTCGATAGCGAGTTGCAATCTGGGGTTCATGTCAGGGTCGCCGCCGCTTTTTCTGGCGGCAACGGTTATCATACGCGCAATTTTAGAAAAGGCCTTGCCTTTTTTTACGTCGCTAGCGCCTTTTTTGTGTTTTATACTTGCCCAATGTGAATGTCCAGCCACGGTATCCTACCTCTCCAAAAAAGTTATTTTGTTGGAAATAGCGTAAAATTATACAATTGTTGTGTCTGCGGATTATAGGTCATAAAAAGAAATCTTCCGACACAGGCGCATTCCCAAGCTGGAGCTTGGGAACGAGAAACATATAGGTTCAAATCAGCTACGACGGCAACGGTCAGGTAGCAAGACATTATAGACGCTCATGGGGCAAGGCTGAAGCCTTGCCCTACGATTAATGGTTGTCGTCGCCATTATGGTTTACGGTAATCTTTACGCCTTGTTTTTCATCAGAAATCAATTTCTTTACTGTTTCCAATTTTCCTGCGATGGTCTTGATTTGCGTTTCTTTTCCCCGCGTTAGTTGATAAAGAGCCTGAGCCTTTTCCCACGCTAAAACGGCCTCATCCCAATTGCCCAAGCTGTATTGAACGTCCCCGATGTGTTCGTAGATGTCGGGTTCTTCCATCACTTGGATTGCTTTTTGTAATTTTTGAAGGGCAACGTACAGATAATCGACTCGCCCCTCTAACTGCCACTTTTTGTAATAAGCCCAGCCCAGGCTATCAAGGTAAGCGCCATTTTGTGGCTGTGCCCTGAGCGCCTTGCTTATGAGTTGTATGGCCAAATCCAAGTTCTGGTTGTTTTCCACGTAAAAATAGCCTAGGAAGTTGCTCGCTTCGTGGAAGTTGGGGTCGAGGTTTACAGCCATTTGCAATTCTTCTTCCACTCTGTCGTATTGCCGGCATTCATAATAAAGATTGGCCAGTATATAATGGACGTCGCGGTTAGCCACTTTATCCAAAGGAATCAGCTTCAGGCTTTCGATAACGGCAACGGCCTCTGCTATTTTGTTCTGTTCCCGGTATTGCTGGCACAGCAAAAAATATTCTTTAGGATTCTTACTTCCGGCATCCACGCTTTTTTTAAGGATTTCATGCACCTTTTTAAGCTCTAATTCCCTTTCCATCACCCGTCCTCTTTTCCCGTATATATCGGCTAAGGCATAATGGAGCACCCAGTTATCGGGGTCCTTTATCAGGAAGGCGTTTGCTTCTTTCTCAGCGTTGTCATAATCACTCAAGGCTTCGTAACAAAGAGCAAGGTAGAAATGGATAAAATTCAGGCTGGGATTTGCCTCTTGTACTTTTAGGAAATATTCCAGCGCCTTGTTTATGTTGTTTTTTTCAAAATATCTCTGGGCGATTTCATAGTATATCTTTGCGGGGTCACTGACAAGCTTCATGTCAAACATGCTTTTATAACATGCTACCCCCCTGTCCATCATACCTGCCTGTAGGTAAAGATTGGCGAGGCGGTACAGGGTATCGGCTAGGAAAACGTTGTCCAACTCCGTTGTTTTGCATTGGCGGGCAAGTTCATACTCTTTGATGGCCTCTTTCGATTTTCCCACTGTTTCGTAAAGGGTCGCCAATGAGTAGTGGACGTTGAATTCATCGGGCTTGATTTTGGACAATTTCTTTACGAGTTGGATGGCCTTTTCGTTCTTGCCGGACTGGAAGTAACATGCGGCCAAATGCCGGGTAGCCCTTTCAGAAGAGCGATCAAGGAGCAATACCTTTTCAAAATTGCTCGCGGCGTTTTCCCAGTCCTGTTCCAGCATGAAAAAATATCCGGAACAAAAATAGGCATAAGCCTCTTGTTGCGTATCCAAAGAGCGCGTTGTTTCGCCGCCTGCAGGCCTGACATTTTGCTTAACAACAGCGCCGCACCCCTGTAACCACAGAGACAGGCCGAAAATTAGAGCAAAAATGACCTGAAGACATCGGACACTAAACATTTCATACTTCTTGGTGTGGTGTAAAAATAATGTGATAACGATTCCTCTACAATATAACCTTGTTGAGAGGATATTCAATAATTCCTTCAGCGCCGGCCCTCTTTAGTTCAGGGATGATTTTTCTCGCAATGGTTTCGTCTATTACCGTTTCAATCGCGTAGCCGGCATCCTCCGACAAGGTGGAAATAGTTGGCTTTCTCAAGGCCGGCAACTTATCCAGCACCTGTTTCAGCGCGCCGTTCGAAACGTTCATTTTCAAACCGATTTTCTCACGCGCAATGATGGCGCCTTCAAAAAGCATGGCAAGGTTTTCTATTTTCGTGCGCTTCCAGTCATCCATCCAGGCATGACGGTTGGCGATAACTAACGTGGAAGACTCCATGATGGTATCCACAATACGCAGTTTATTGGCTCTCAGGCTGCTGCCCGTTTCCGTGAGTTCTACAATCGCGTCAACCAAATCCGGGGCCTTTGCCTCCGTAGCGCCGTGAGAAAACTCAATGTCGGCAACCACGCCGCGTTCCGCGAGGTATTGCCGCGTCACGTTTACCAGCTCGGTCGCAATCTTTTTCCCTTGCAGGTCTAAAACGGTGCGCACCTTCGAGTCTTCAGGAACGGCCAGCACCCACCGCACCTTCGTTAACTGCTGCTTTGCATACACCAGGCTTATAACAACCCGGACGTCAGAACCCGATTCTTTTACCCAATCAGCGCCGGTCAATCCCATGTCGATTATACCCTTTTCAACGTATCTTGCCATGTCTTGAGGGCGGATCAATCTCACGGAGATTTCTTCATCATCAATGGTAGGATAATAGGAACGAGAACTCACGTGTACGGAATAGCCGGCCTTCTTCATCATATCGAGAGTTGCTTCCTGAAGGCTGCCTTTGGGAATGCCTAAATATAATTTTTTCATCGTCATTCTTGCTCACTTTTCATGGTTGTATCGCTGCTTTTAATCGCGTCGTCAATAAGTTTAGAAATATGCATACTTTTTTTTACCGACTCATCCAAACAAAATTCCAGATGGGGCGTATATCTGACTTTCAAGCGCGCGCCTAGCTCCGTCTGGATAAATCCTCTGGCGTGTTCTAACCCGCGCATGGTCATTCTCTGTGCGGCTTCATCCCCCAGGATGGAGACGTATATCTTCGCTTTTTTCAAATCAGGGGCAACGTCCGCTTTGATAATCGTTATGAAACTAATCCTGGGGTCATTCATTTCATAAAGAATAATCTTGCTTACTTCCTGTTTGACGACTTCAGACAATCTCTCGGTTCTTCTTGTTGACACAATAATTACCTTTCATCTGAAAATCATTATTTTTATCTTCATCGCCCTTACGGTGAGCCGCTTCACTTGTACGCTCGTTAGCCTGGCCGGGATAAACAAATTCGAGGTGATAATCAACAAGCTCAGCGGCAACGGCGCTGCGGAGCATGTTAGTTAAATTTGACAGGGCGCCATTCACATATTTGTCGTCATTCCCAACCATTGCAATACCCAGTTTGGCATATTGGCAATGGTCCAGCGTGCCTACTTCCGAGATAGAAACGTTAAAAGTGTTCCCGATTCTATCTTTTAGTCCCTTGACAACGCGGCGCTTGTCCTTTAACGTGCACGCGCCTCTGATTATCAGCCTAACGCTTAATACTCCAACCACCATGTCATCGTTGGATCGATAAAATTCTAAATTCATACAAATTCTGTTATACCACTATACCGGCAGTGTCCTTGCGATCTTTTGTATCTCGAACGACTCCACAATATCGCCGGGCTTAATATCGTCGTAATTGGCAATTTTTAGCCCACATTCAAATCCTGCCCTTACTTCCTTAGCGTCATCTTTCACAATCTTTAAAGATTCCAGCTTTCCTTCAAATATGATAATGCCGCCGCGAATCAGGCGAATGTTGGAATTTCTCGTAACCTTACCCGATTTAACATAGCACCCGGCAACATTACCGTACTTCGAAGTACCGTAAACCTGCCGTATCTCCACCTGACCAAGCACAACTTCTTTGGATTCAGGCTCCAACATACCCTCCATGGCGGATTTCACCTCGTTGGTAGCGTCGTAGATGATCTTATAATGGCGTATTTCCACACCTTTTTCCTCGGCAAGTATGCGCGCCTTATCCTCCGTAGCCACGTAAAACCCGATAACAAGCGCATCCGACGCGTCTGCAAGGAGTACGTCAGATTCTGAAATACCACCCACGCCGCAGTGCAGTATTTTCACCTTAATTTCGGAGGTTGAAAGTTCTTCCAACGACTTTTTGAGTACTTCGACGGAACCCTTAAAGTCTGCCTTTAATATGACTTTAATTTCTTTTACTTTTCCTTCAGCAATCTTTGAGTAAAGGCTGTCCAGGGTAACGTGCTGGTACTTTGCCAAGCTGGTTTCACGCTGTTGTTGCTGCCGCTCCTGGGCAATTTCCCGCGCCTTTGCAATGTCTTTCACGACGAAAAACTTGTCGCCAGCCTCGGGTACCGAGGAAAAGTCGGAAACAGAAACCGGAATGGCAGGCCCCGCCTCCTTCACCTCCAAACCCTTGTCATTAATCATCAAACGGGCCTTGCCGAACGTCTTTCCACAAAGGATACTATCCCCCTGGCGCAGCGTGCCGTCTTGTATCAGGACGCTTGCAACCACACCACGACCTTCACTTAAATGGGCTTCCAACACCACCCCGCGGGCTGAAACCTTGGGATTCGCCTTCAGTTCGAGAATTTCCGATTCGAGCAAAAGCCTTTCCAAAAGGACGTCAATGCCCTTTTTGGTCAGCGCCGAAGTTTCAACAAACTGTGTCTTACCGCCCCATTCTTCAGGAGACAGGTCCAAAGCCGCAAGCTGTTGCTTAACCCGCAAAGGGTTGGCGCCGGGTTTATCAATTTTATTCAAAGCAACAACGATCGGCACATTGGCCGCCTTGGCGTGGTTAAGCGCCTCCTCCGTTTGCGGCATTACTCCGTCATCCGCCGCAACCACAAGCACCACCACGTCCGTAATATTCGCACCCCTTGCACGCATAGCGGTAAACGCCTCATGGCCTGGGGTATCCAAAAACACAATGTGCTTTCCGTGTAACTCAACCTTATATGCGCCAATGTGCTGGGTAATTCCACCAACCTCCCCCGCTGCAACGTTCGTCATACGAATGCAGTCAAGGAGCGAGGTCTTTCCATGGTCTACGTGTCCCAAAAAGGTTACTATCGGCGCCCGATACACCATGTCCTCAGCCTTTGAAGGAACCTGTTCAGACAGAAAGCCACGATCGTCCGTGGTATCTTTCTTTTTGATTTCTATCACGATTCCGTATTCAACGCCCAGTAATTGCACGATTTCTTCACTGAGGATATGGTTAATCGTAACGCGAATGTTATGCTCAAGGAGTAATTTTGTAATGATTTCGTTTGCACGGATTCCCATCTTTGAGGAAAGGTCTTTTACTGTTATCGGTGGTTCCAATGCGATTTTTGTCACCTTTTCTTTGATAGGCGCTTTTTTTAATTCGGTATACCCCCCCGATGAGTCCCTCCTCTTCGACATGTATCCACCATGCTGCGGCTTTCTCTTCCAAAAGGTTTTTACCGGAGTAACCCTAACCACCGGGCTTTGCTGCGGCTGATGCGGCACTTTTGGAGGAACCCTCACCATCTTACCCTGTTGAGCGCTGCCGACCCCGCTGCGAGGCGCTACCTGCGGTGTTACCTGTGGCGCTTTCTCTTCCCTTTTCGGCTCTACAACCGTTGTAACAACGGGAGCCTTTACCTTCGGCTCTTCTTTTGCGGGAACCGGCTTCTTTACCCCTCCCACAAAAACCTGTTTTATCGATTCTGCCTGTTCAGGAATCAAGGTATTCGCATGATGGGTAATGTGAGTTAACCCCTTTTCATGACACTTCTCAATCAGGATACCACTCTTTACCCCTAGTTCTTTAGCAAGTGAACTAATACGAATTTTTTCCATTTAAGCTCCTAAAATATCGGTACAACTGACCCGTCCAATCCAATAACGTTACAATATTCCATCCTTATCACCCACAGTACCCGCCACAGCGCTTTCTACTTCCGCTGCGACCGGGATGTTAGCAGGCGTTTTATCAGCATCAGAGACCTCGGTTACCGGCGCGTTCGAGAGCTTCTGCTTCTCTTCAAGCTCCGTTTCCGTTATGATATCAATATCCCAACCGGTTAAGCGTGAAGCGAGCCGCACGTTTTGCCCTCTTTTGCCGATAGCCAGGGAAAGCTGGTCATTCGGCACTACAATAGTTACCGACCGATTGTTAGCGGATAAAATAATCCCAGAAACCTCTGCAGGTTTCAACGCATTGGGCAGCAGGGTCTCAGATTCATCGCTCCATTTAATAATATCAATTTTCTCACCGTTTAATTCATCAACAATATTCTTAATACGCGCACCACGCACGCCAACACATGCGCCAACACAATCCACGTTGGCATCGCTTGAGGCCACGGCGATCTTGGTTCTATGGCCGGCCTCTCTTGCAAGCGCCTTTATCTCAATCGTTCCTTCCGCAATTTCCGGCACTTCCAGTTCAAAAAGCCTGCGCACGAAATCTGGATGCGCCCTCGACAATAGTATCTTTACGCGGGTGCCAATCTTTTTCGCGTCAAAAATGATCGCCCGAATCCGTTCTCCCGTATTGTAGTGTTCGTTTGCAATCTGTTCCGACTTATACAGGAACCCTTCGGTCTTACCTAAATTGACGATTATCGTAGAATCCTCGAATCTTTGAATGGTCCCGCCAACGATAGATCCCTTTCTGCCGGTATAATCCTCATAGATAACGTCCCTTTCGGCTTCCCGTATCTTCTGGACAATCACTTGTTTTGCGGTTTGGGCTGTAATCCTGCCTAATTCAGAAGGGTCAATCCGATGCTCGCCTTCCATTGCGATAATTTCCCCTGTAGCCCTATCAATTTGGATGGTAATAGCAATCTGTGACCTGAAATGCTTACGGGCAGCCGTGGTTAGAGCAGCCTCTATACCCTGAAACACAACCTCCTTGGCAATTTCCTTATCCCTGTGCAAACTATCGACCAACCGGAGTAAACTTTCTTTATCCATAACTGCCTTTTTATAAATGTATTAAAACAAAAAAGTGGGTCATCCCCACTTTATTGATCCACCGATTCACTCAATTTTTGGCTTAACAACGCAGATATATTTAGTGTATCATGTTAACCGTATCCCCTTACTAACCAAAACCATAACTATATAAGTATAGTAAAAAACGCCCTTTTCTGTCAAGTTAAATCTACATGGACGGAGCTTGTCGGAAAATAATGCAAGGACTTAATTGGTTAATACTTAAAATCTCTTTGATATTCAAAAAGTATTTTGTTATAGTACGCACAAGGATACATAACCACCATGATAATCATCATCGATAATTACGATTCTTTCACCTATAATCTTGTACAGCAAATCGGCGCTTTTGGCGCCAGGCTGGAAGTCTTTAGAAACGACAAGATAAGCCTCACCGAGATTGAGGAAATAAGGCCCGATTACATCATCATATCTCCAGGCCCTTGCACGCCGAAAGAGGCGGGCATTTCCAACGACATTATACGGCGATTTTCGGGAAAGATACCAATCCTCGGCGTTTGTTTGGGGCACCAGTGCATTGCCTACACGTACGGGGCGTCCGTTGTTCGTGCACGCAGGCTTATGCACGGGAAAACGTCCCAAATCAGCCACGACGGCAAAACCATCTTTAAAGGCCTCTCAAACCCTTTTACGGCAACCCGTTACCATTCCCTTATTGTGCAGGAAGACACCCTCCCCGATTGCCTGGAAGTAACCGCAAGGGCGGACAACGATGAGATCATGGGACTCAGGCACAAGCAATACCTCCTTGAAGGCGTTCAATTTCACCCTGAATCATTTTTGACTGAAGAAGGGCCTACGCTCCTGAAAAACTTTTTATCACTTTAGATGGAAAACTTCGCCGACCGCCTTATTGCCGCAATACGCAACAAAAACAGCCCGGTAGCCGTGGGACTAGACCCGTATTTCCAACTCATTCCCAACGCCATTAAACAACCTTTCACTTCCTTACTGAAGCAAAACAGCCTTGAATACGCAGCAAGCGTTATTTTAGAATTTAACCGGCAGGTGATAGACGTTGTCGCCCCGCACGTCGGCATCGTTAAACCACAGATCGCATTCTATGAGATGTACGGCTGGTGGGGAGTCAAGTCCTACGCTGAAACAATTCTCTACGCCAAAGAGAAGGGACTCATCGTGATTGGCGACGTTAAGCGAGGCGACGTCCCCAGCACGGCAGAGGCGTATGCCGCAGCGCACATCGGAGAGACGCGCATCGGCGATGTTACCGCCATCCCCTTTGCCGCTGATGCGGTAACCGTAAACCCCTATATGGGAAGCGACAGCCTCCTCCCCTTCATACAAACCGCAAAAGGGCATGGCAAAGGCATATTTGTCCTGGTAAAGACCTCAAACCCCCTCTCCGGTGAATTCCAAGACATCCTGTGCGGGCAAAAAAAACTGCATGAAATTATCGCGGAAAAGACCAACGAGTGGGGAAGCACCTTAATGGGAAGCGAGGGATACAGCGCCATTGGCGCCGTTGTGGGCGCAACCTACCCACAAGAGATAGCTACCCTCAGAAAAATCATGCCAAAGACGTACTTTCTCGTCCCCGGCTACGGCGCTCAGGGCGCAACCGCTAAAGACATCAAGCCCTGCTTCAACCCCGACGGACTTGGCGCCATCATCAACGCCTCACGCTCCATCCTCTACGCTTACAACACCACGCCCTGGAAGGAAAAATACACCATGTCTACGTGGAAAAACGCTACGGAGGAGGCGGTGATTGGTATGAATGAGGAGTTGAGGGGAGTTAGTTTTAAATTTTAAGTTTCGAGTTTCGAGTTTCTTGCTTCAGGTTTCGAGTTGCTCCACCTCAAAGCCTTTATTATCGCGGTCTCTGATGATGTGTGATTTTTTGAGTTCTACAAATAATATTCCGGCTCGTCCGCAGAATCTGTGGGTAATTAGTAAGACTTAGAGACTGTAAACAAATAACTTTTACAACTTCAGTCTAACGATTGTAGAATGTTATAGTTCCAATCACAGGGAAAAACAAATTCACCGAAGAGGACGCAGAGGGCGCGGAGAAAAAAGGCTCGTCAGAAAGAACTACAGATCAAACCGCCAATGAACGCCAATGAACGCTAATAAAGAAACCCATTCGCGTGTATTAGCGTGTATTAGCGGTTAAAAGTTGTCGTTGTTTCTCCACGTCCTCAGCGATGAATTGTCTTTGCCGTATTGGCGTTTGTTTGCGTTCGTTTTTGTGGCTTAACTTTAAAGCAAAACTGACTATGGGAAAAGCTTATGGTTATAAATCACTCGATTGCCTGCAAACAGCCATGTATCATAACACTTGGTAATTTGCCGGTACCTGTACTTACCCACAGATTCTGCGGATGAGGCATAATATCATTCTTAATCGCTATAGGGCGTCATGCTCTTTTCTGAACCACATCTCGTAAAGGGGAATAAAGATGTATGCGCCGAAGCTGAGGATGAGGAGGATGCAGGAAAGGATAGAAACG
Source organism: Candidatus Brocadiaceae bacterium (assembly GCA_015661205.1). GTDB lineage: Bacteria > Planctomycetota > Brocadiia > Brocadiales > Brocadiaceae > JACVXV01. The sequence goes on along the minus strand of JACVXV010000041.1, from coordinate 11,058 downwards.
GCTACGAAGTGGGGGCACACGTACCTGATAAGCCACGGGGACGCGAGGTTCAGCAGGATGCCGCTAAAGGAGCCGGAATAAATCGTTATCTTCAGCCCTTCACGCGCGTGGGTCATGGACATGATACGGGAAAGGATAAATATCACGATGGGGATGGAGAAGATATGGGTATGCGTCGTAGCCAGAAGGTCACGATAAGTCTTTTGAAAAAACAGACCCTCTTGCAACCTGGCGTTGTTTTCTTCAATCGAAACCGGCGGCGCGTCAAGCTCTTCATCTTTATCGCCGCAGTAATAACGCTCCGTTTTTTTAAAGGAGAAGCCCGTCCTGTCGTAGTGGGTAAGAAAACCAAGTCCAACCGCGATGGCTATAATAGTTAAAAAGAAGGTAAAAAATATCTTATTGCTTACCGGAAGCAACCACATGCCACCTGACATTGCCATCTCCTTCTGAGTTGGTTACTTTAAATTTTTCCCGGAAACCATCCGTCATGGTTATCCCTATTACCCCGTCTTTTTCCTGACACGCAATCATGGCGTCCACGCCAGGGATGCTTTTCACAAGGTACATCCCTTTTTCCAATCCCAGGACAAAGACGCTGGTGGACAGGGCGTCAACCGCCGTTCCCGTAGGGGCGACGATTGTCACCGCAATGGTATCCTTCACCGGCATTCCCGTTCTTGGATCAACGATGTGGGAATAACGTTTCCCTTTGATTTCAAAAAAGCGTTCGTAGTCCCCCGACGTTGCCGTTGACTCGTCCTTCAGTTCCAGGTACCCAAGAATTTCAGCCTTATTGCGTGGGTGCTGCACGCCCACCTTCCAGACGTTTTTGCCTGCCGGTGCGCCGAGGACGTAAATGTTCCCGCCGAGATTGATGCAGGCGTTGTTTACGGCGTATTTGCTGATAACCTCTAATGCCTTATCGACGGCATACCCTTTTCCGATAGCGCCGAGGTCGATTTTGGTCTGGGAGTTTTTGAAAAGAATGCTGCCGGACTTTTCCGGGTTGTTCCCCTTGTTGATTACGATGTTACGGTAAGAAACGGCGGGCAGGAGTTTTGCCAGTTCTTTATCAGATGGCATGCGCCCTTTTCCAGAAAAAAACCCCCAGGCCGCGATGACCGGTGAAACCGTGACGTCGAAAGCGCCATCGCTTAGCTCACTGTAACGCTGCGAGTGTTCGAGTACCTCAATTAGCTCTCTGCCGCACGGGACAGGGGATTTTGCGGCGTTCTTGTTTACCTGCGAGAGCTCGCTGTCATCCTTATAATTGCTCATGATCCTATCCATGCGTTCCATCTCGTCTAAAGACGCCTCAATGGCCTTGCCGGCAATTTTTTCGTCATCGGAGTACACCGATACCTCGGCGAAGGTACCCATAATCATGCGGGTCTGCTTAACAAGCTTCACCTCAGCCCTCCCCCCCGCATCATCTTTATTGTTTGAGGGTTTTTCGCTGTCCTCCACGTTTCTTAGGTCGCCGGCGACCTCACCGGATTTCTTTTTTTCAAGCAGTGCGGTAGAGACGTTTGTTGCCTTTGCATCGGCAACGACTCTTTTGCCGCTGAGGTAGTATTCACTGATAACGGCAAGCGCCTTTCTTACCCCGGCGCACATCCACTGCACGGACATAGTCGCCCCGGTAATGTTGATGATGTCTTTGTTTATTCGGATGGGATTTTTGAACGATTTGCCGACGAATTGGTAGAGAAAACGTTTCTTGGCAATCTCCCCGCCACGGCTTTCACGGTACACAAGGATGGCCAGGTTGTTTATCTTCCCGTTCGGCTGCACCCCTACGATGAAGGTAAAGGGGTGGAATTTGCCAATTTCTTCGGTAATGATCGCATACCCCTGCAGTACCCCGCCCTTTTTCCCCAGATAAACCACAAACCCCTCTTCGCAGAGTCTTCTGCTAAGCAAGGTTTCAAGGTGGGTTTTTTCTTCAGGGGTCATCGCCAGGTTATCGGCGACAATCTCGTCACAGTCAGAAAAGACGACGGCAAGGGCTTGCTCTTCCGTAAGAAATGACTGGAGCTGGAAGTTATCGGACGGTTCAGGCTCCAATTGTGCGTAAACCTGGTTTGTCACAAATAATGCAGCCGACCAAACAAGCAGTAGAAATAGTATTCGTTTAGTAATCATAAAAAAAAGGATAAGTTCCTCCAAAACTCAGGTTAAACATATATCAGACATTCGGCAACTTTTGTATGCTCACACACACAGGGACACGGGCACCGTGTCCCTACACCAACGCATTCCCACGCTCTGCGTGAGAATGTGAGGATAGGACTCTCCGCAGCCGATTTACCCGTTTATGAATTGTTGAGTATTCCTTCCAGTTTCGTTAAAAAGGCCTGTTCGTTTTCACCATCCGATGCCGTCCGTTCCCACCGATATGCACGGCTTCCACCCGGCGCCTTTTCTTCACACAGAGAATACACGGAAACATAGGTTTTACCTTGCCCGCCGGTTACCTGCACAAAGAGGCAGTAGCGCGCTTGCCAGCGCCCCTCCAAAACCAACCCAGAAGTCCTTGTTTTAGACCACCCTTTGATCCATTGTGTCTCTAAAATTCCTTTTTCCTTATCTTTTGTCTTGATGGGCATTCCTTCAGCGGCCTGAAGCACCGCCTCCCACACGACATCCGCGTTATTATCAAAATACTTTGACACTGAGGACATGTTTCGCAATCCGCCCGTGCCGGCACATCCCGTGAAAACAGCCGCAAGGAAGGCCATGCAGAGTATCACCGCACCATATATCGAAATTAAAGATTTATTTCTACCCTTGTCCCTAATAAAATCTCCGATGGAAATCATTTTCTCTCAACTCCTCGTCCAACAAGACAACCTATTAAAAACATTTGGAACCACAGATTTCAAATTATGTCGCCTACGGCGACATTCAACAGCGTAGTGGCAAGGCGCGCCTTGCCACTACAAAGTCGGTTTGAATTTCCTGTACATAAATTTATGTCGCCTACGGCGATGGCTTTTGTAGCGTAGGCTTCCAGACTGCATTTATTTTATGAAAAAAACCGGCAGGCTAGAAGCCTTCGCTACGGATACGGCTTAATCTGAGACTCATTCTCATTATTCTAAGTTAAAGTTAAGTTATGTCAATTGAATTTTATTTTTTGCATTTGATAGCCAAACAAGCCGGGGTTTTCGATGCGTAAACCGGGAAATACAAGGGGTTCGCCCTGTCTTTCTCGAAACACGGAAGCTTTTGGCTATACATAAACGGATATGACTATCGTGGGCAGCCGCTATTGAGGATTTTCCCTTCCGCAATCGCTATCAGAGATTTTTAGTGGTTTTTTAAAACCATCTCCTCTTCTGGGCATGAGCAGTTACCCTGTTGCGGCCTTTTTTCTTTGACTCGTAGAGCGCTTTGTCCGCATACTCGATAAGGTCGCTGTTCTTAAAATCGCTTTTGGGGGACAGCATCGTTGCCACCCCGAAACTTGACGTTACCTTGTATTCTTTAATACCATCAATAAAAATATTTGCTTCGATTGACTCACGTAATTTTTCGGCAATTTTTAAGGCGTCTTCCTGGGTTGTTTCAACCAGGACAACGGCAAACTCCTCACCGCCGTAACGCGCTATAATGTCGTAATCACGGATGTTTTTTTTCATCAGTTTGCATATTTCTTTCAAAATGAAATCACCCGTCTGATGGCCGTAGTTGTCGTTAAAACCTTTAAAATGATCAATATCCATAAGTACAAGGCTGACCGGCATCTGCTTACGTAGTGACCTGCGTATCTCCGTTTCGAGGAAGTTTTGAAAATAACGGTGATTATATACCTCCGTTAATCCGTCAATGTGCGCAAGCTTCTCGATCTTTTTGTTTTTCACTTCGAGGTCTTTTGCAAGCTTTTGTAGCTCTATCTTGGCGGAAATAAGCTCTTTATTAATCTGTTCATAAGACAGGTTAATAAGACTTAAGGCAATGTTCGCCTCCTGAAGAATCAATTCAATCGGTTTGGGGCTTTCCACGTGGAAATCGAAGACGGTGGCTGTTTCAACTATTTCAGAATGAACTTTCTCCAATATCCTGTCAATAATCCTGTCGTTAAAACCCAACATCAGCTTAGATTTATCAATAAATTTTTTATGGTTTTCCTGGGGTCTGTTAGCGCTTAAGACGTTTGCAATGAGGCCGGATAAGTAGACAACCTTTGTGGCAAGCTTCATTTTTTTGTCATTGCCCGTATAACCATCCGGGTTATGATGGTATTGTATCGGTATCAGGAGTTCTGGCGGTAATCCCCAGTTACGGGTGACCTCGTATCCAATAACGGCATGGTTAAGCCCGATAATCTGCTCTTCAACCGTAAGGACGTCATTCTGTGTTTCGGACAAAGTCTTCAACACCAGTTCGTATTGCTCCGTGAAAGTACGCATAACGATCAACTCACCGATGTCCTGCATAAGCGCCGCAATAAATATCTCTTCGGGGTCTGATTTATCGATTTCCGCCATGATAAGTTTTGCCGCAACTGCCGCAGAAAGGGATTTCTGCCAGAACTTCTCATAACTGAAGTACTCTGCCACGTCGTCCGATTTAATCGTGAGAAACGAAACGGAGAGTACCAGGCTCCTGATGGCGTTTTTGCCCATGTTCGACACCGCCTGGTGCACGGTGCTTATCTTACTGGAAAAACTGTAAAAGGCCGAGTTGGCAATCCTCAATACCTTTGCGGACAGCGAAATATCTTTTGAAAGCAGATTGGCTATTTCACCGATGCTCGTTTCCGATTTCGAGGTAAGCGTGATAAGTTTTGATGCTACGGTCAGCAAGGTCGGCAATGCGGGAGAGTCCAACACCGCCCTTAATACCTCATCTTTTAACACAAATGTTTCCTTTACAAATCTATCGTGGAGGGAATCTGCTTGCTAAATACTTTTTAGACATGATTGTATTATACAAAAAGTTACGGCAATTTCTACTATTCTCTATAACACCCCTTAATTATGGGGTAGAAAATTCTGTTATTTTGCAATAGTTCACCGCAAAGGAGGCGTATTCATCGCATCTTATGCCATGAACTTACCAAAATAGTTTATCATCAAGCTAAAAACTCCCGATCCATGTGCGCTTAGCGTATACAACCGATAAACCAGTGAGAGCATTCCCAACCATTATTAGAGGCTCTTCAAAAAGGCATCCTCCACCTTTAGGTCAAACTGAGTTCCAGAACACCTTCGTAATTCATTTACAACGGCCTCCATACTCTTTCCCTGCCGGTATGGTCTATCTGCATTCACTGCATCGACACTATCGGCAACCGCAAGATGCTTGCCATTGGGAGCATTTCTTCCCCCTTTATCCCCTCCGGATAACCCTTGCCATTATAAAACTCATGGTGATATTTTACGCCAGGAATAATGCTTTTCAGGTGTTTTATGGGCGATATACTGCGAACGGTCATGAATTGCGCTTTTTTGAACGCCCTCACCCCAGTTTCTCCTGCAAGGAGAGGGGGGCAAAAGCCGCAATCTGTGCCCGTGCCGGGTATAGTACCTCTGCTCTCTTTAATGGTGTGCTGCTTGATGACAGCGTATTCTTCATCCGTAAGTTTTTCTTTCTTATCAATAATAGACTCAAAGGTGCCGATTTTTCCTACGTCGTGCAATAGCGCTGCGATCTCAAGGTCTTTCAGTTCCTTTTCATCCAAACCCATCTTAATGCCAATCGAAAGGGCAAACCTTGCGACCCTTTCCGAATGCCCGGACGTTCACTTTGATTTCGCGTCTATCGCTGATGAGAGCGATTTTACCGTACCGTTGAAAAGTTCTTTAAGGTCTGTGACAAGACTCGCATTCGACAGCGCCACGCTTATCTGATTCGCTATTTTCCCCAGGTTGAAAGATCTTCCGCCGTAAACGCCGCCCTCCTCTTCGCGCCCACACTCAATGTCCCCGTAACCTCGCCCTTTTCAACTAATGGCACCCTCATGAGCGAATGAACTCCCTCATTGATTAACTTTTCCTCAAAGGGAAGCGGCTTACCCATAGCCCCCATATCAGAAATCACCTGAGGTCTCATGGTTGCCACCACCTCTATAGCGCTCGTTGATTCAAACGGCATAAACACACCCGTCCGGTTGGAAGTAAAGCCAAAACCCGCCGCAATAACGAATCCGCTCCTCTCCCTGTCCACAACGCCGACACTTGCCATGTCGCATGGTATAACAGATCCCACAAGCCTCGTCGCCGTTTCGACGATGGTATGGGCGTCGAGTGTGGAGAGTATACTCCTGTCTATCTCACCAATCACGGAAATAGTCTTAGCCGTGTGGGCAAGTTCCATCGTCTTGTCTACCGCCTCCCTATAGAGTTTTGCCTGATCAAGAACGATGGAGACCTGATGGGATATCCCCTGCATGACCCTCATATCCCTTTCCGTGAATCCTCTGGCGGGAATCCGCTGCAATGCGTCTTTCTGTCTGTATATGGCCAAGACAATCATCCCTTCCCCTTAATGGAATAGAAACCAGGGTCTCGATATCGGGAATCCACGTAAACGGCGACACGCCCGCAGGCGTCGCCCCCCCTCCTTAGTATAGCCAGATTACCGTATTCATCCGCAGCGAATCCTTTCGCCTTTAATTGTTCTATTACGGTTTCGTTTTTTCCAAAGCCCTTTTGACAAACCCCACGTTATCGTTCAGCGTGCCGGCCCTGAAAAAGGGCATCATAGGCTTTTCCAGTCCCCATGCCTGCCCCGGCCTAAAGGGTAAAGCGCATCCATCCCGCACATATAAAAGACAGATATCCGATTTTACAATGCTGCCGCAACAGCAGGCCACGTCCGCCATGAGTTTATCAATATTCGTGGTATGGACGGCAGCCTCGGCAATCATTAAAAGGTGTTTCGTAAATTCCATTTCCTGTTTAAGTTCACCCTCCACCTTTTTCCGCGCGGTGATATCCCTTACAATACCTATCGCCTGCCAGCCACCCTTTATATTCATCACAGATACGGAAAGCTCTATGGGAAATTCAGCGCCATCCCTGCGCAACGCCGTCAATTCGAGCGTTTTGCCGATAACGGCGCCTTCCCCCGTCTGAAAAAAAAACCTTTAACCCCTCGTAAGCCTCTTTGCGGTATCTTTCAGAATGAGGGCGTGAAGGTCATTGCCTATCGCCTCTTCGACCGTGTATCCAAACATCTCTACCGACTTCCTGTTCCATAAACTGATGTTGCCCGTCGCCTCCATGCAGACAATGGCGTCGCCTGCCAATTCTGTAACGGCACGGAATCGCTTTTCACTATCCTTCCGCATCTCCTCCGCGTATTTTCGTTTGCATATTTCTTCCGATTCGCGCAGCGCCCGGTCTATTGCCGGAGCAAGCCGCGCCAATCTGCCCTTCAGCACGTAATCCATCGCTCCCTTCTTGAGGGTTTCTTTGCCACGTCTTCACCAATAGTCCCGGAGGCAAAGATAACTGGCACATCAGGACGTCTTTCCCTTACCATGGCTAATGCAGACAAACCATCGAAAGCGGGCAGTTTGTAGTCAAAAATAATCAGGTTCGGTTTAAATGCTTCTATGGATGGTATAAAATCCTCCCTGGTTTCCACGCGCTTTAAGGTGAACGACATACCTGCATTACGCAATTCCCGTGCAACCACTTCGGCGTCAAAGACACTGTCCTCAAGCAGCAGGATTTTTAGAGGGGGGGCAGGAGGGTTATCGTTTTCCATAGTTTTCACGCTTGTTTACTAAATTTTCCAAATGTACGAATAATTTATTTTGGCCGGGTTCTTAATACGTCCGCTTATTCAGGAGCAGCCAGTAAAACCCCAACGCAGACACAACCTTCGTGATTTCTTCCCACTCTACCGGTTTGCTGATATAACTGTTTACGCCAAGGTTATAACTCTCGGCAACGTCTCTGTCCTCTTTCGATGATGTAAGCACCACCACGGGAATCTTCTTTGTCCTTTCATCTGACTTGATCCTGCGAAAAACCTCATTGCCGTCTACCTTTGGCAACTTAATGTCAAGTAGGATCACATTCGGGCAGTTTATTTTGTTAGAACCGGCATACTTACCCGTTGAAAAGATAAAATCCAGCGCCTCTTCACCATCCTTTACCCAAACCAATTTATTGGTAAAGTTGCGCTTCTCCAGCGCCCTGATGCAGAGTTCCGCATCTGTGGGGATGTCTTCCACCAAAAGTATTTCTACTTCGTTGTTGTTTTCCATAATCGTCCCCCCTCATGTTTTTGCAATCGTTATATACCTGACTTCGCCCTGAAATTCGCGGCGATTCCAGTCTTGTATGGTTAAGCTCTTTTTGGTTGAGGCTTTGCCGCGCAATGATATTTAGCACCTGCAGGGCTTGTTGAAACTTTGCGTATTTTTTAACGTCCCGCAGGGACAAAATATCGGTAGAAATCAAGGGGATACAAACGTAAATGCCGTAGGCATGATATAGTTAAAACCCGATTGTTCTGCCAATATATCGTTCCTACGGAACTAATAGTATGTTCTCCGTCTGTCTTCTACCAATATTTCGTTCCTAACGGAACTATGTAGCGCATTAATTATGCAACAAATGGGTCAGGCACTATCAACTGACATTTGGGTTGCGGCTATGCAGCGCTGTGTAATAAAACGCAAGAAACTCTCTTCCTGTTTCAGAACCCAAAACGAGCCGTAAAAACGCACTCCTTTCTCACACAAAGGCACGAAGGCACAAAGATTTATCGTAATGTGTTTTTTTTGTAGTTCTTTGTGCCTCTGTGCCTTTGTGTGATTACTTCTCTTATGGGTAAAAAGATTTTTCACTAAAAGTTGGGCAGCGTTACCATTCGCCCCAAAGCCTTATACAAAGCTGAATATGAAGCTTCATATAAAATATTTCTGCTAAAAATATCAAAATATTATTTGTAAGAGACGACTACTTACTGCCTACCGCCTCTCTTCCCGCCGGCAACGTAAAATAAACCGCCGTCCCCTCACCAACCTTTCCCTGCGCCCATGTCCACCCGCCGTGCCTGGTGATTACGCGTTTTACAATCGGCGCCTTCGAATTCCGCCGCGCTGTGCAGCCTTTGAAACACGCTAAAGAGTTTATCCACATATTTCCCTACACCGTTGTCTTTGACATATTATAGATGTTTTCATTTTTCCCTGCTTTACCAATTCCCCCATTCTCCATTTCGCCAGTTATTGTCCCCACCTCAATCACCGTCGCCTCTCTCCCTTTTGTAAATTTAAGCGTATTGGAGATGAGGTTGGCAATAACTTGCCTTATCATCGGCCTGTCGCCGTAGGCAGGCGCAAGGGACTTGAGGTTGAATTGTATCTTTCTTTCGGGGGCAGATGTTGCAAGTTCTTGATAAACCTCTTTTACGAGTTGCTCCATGACAATCTCCTGCATGGACATCTCCAATCTTCCCATGTGCGAGAATGAAAGAATGTCGTCAATTAACTGCCCCATCTTTTTTGCATTTTCCCTAACGACACCGAAGAGCCGTCTGCCTTCATCATCAAGCCTGTCCCGGTAATCCTCAAGGATAATATTTGAAAAACCGTCAATCGCCAGGAGCGGGGCGAGCAGGTCGTGGGCAACGGAATAGGAGAAGGACTCCAGTTCCTTATTAGCGGCAGATAGTTCGCTGGTTCTTTGCAGAAGCTCTTTGTTGAGGTCATTGATGAGTATCTCGGCGCGCTTTTTCTTTATCGCCTCAACAATTGCCACCGCCAATACCTCAATATCTTCCTGGATAGCCTGAGTATAACCGCTTTCCCTGTTGCCAAGGCCAATCATGCCGATGGTCTTGCCTGCCTGAGAGGGACACCGAGGAAGGACGTAACGGGCGGATGTCCTTCAGGGGTTTTAACATGGTCGGGATGCATCCTGATTGCCTCCTCGCCATTTACGATGCGGGATATGCCTTCCCTCATGATCGATATATCAACTCCCCGGATTGGCATGTCCCTTATAACGAGAGATGTCAGGCCTTCAGGAATCTTACAGGCGTCCCAGCCAGGGTTACTGATTGCGACGGTGTCAAAAAGGCCGGCCTGATTAAGCTCACCGATAAGCCCAAACTTGCTGCCGCTCAATTCCTCTGCTACGGCAAGACACGTATTGCCAAGCACTTACCCGGTCTCACAGGTAATCGCATCTTTAAACACCTTGTTGATTGCATCTAAAACGGCATTTTGCCTTTGGTTTCTTTTGTTTACCATTTCAAGCTGCGAGGCACGCTCCTTCAAAGAGATATTGGCCGTTGTCAGGTATTCCGTCATCTTATTGAAATATCGCCCCAACACCCCTATTTCATCCAACGATGTCACCTTAGCCCTTGCGGACAGGTTCCCCTCGTTTACCATTTTTGCCGTATGGGTGAGATTTATAATCGGGACGGTAATTGTGCGAACAACAAGGAAAACCAGACCTTCCTCCAAAAAGATGGATACTATTAACACCACCGCCGCCTTGTCCCTCACGGCATTCGCAGGTTCAATTGCCTCTGAGAAATCAATCTTGGCAACCATACCACAATTTATGGATGGGATATACTGCCATGCAGCGGCCACCTTTTCACCCCGGTAATCTAGGGAAAATGCGGAACCGCGTTCCCCCTGTACGGCCTTTAACATCGGAATCCCTACTCCTCCTCCCGCCATTACCTTTCTCTTTAATGCCGCAGCCGGATCATGCCGGAGGGGATGCAAAAATATCGCGCCATCGACTATGCCTTTACCAATAAGGGTTTCTCCTGTCTCACCAAGCCCTGTCACGTCCTGAATCTGTTTATAAACCATTTCCATGTCAACTTCAAAGGCAAGCTCGCCGATAAATACCCCTTTAGAATCAAGAACAGGGGCAGTAACCATCATTAAAAATTGTTCAGGTATAATCTCATCCCTGTAGACATTCGAGGAAAAGATTTCTTTTCTGCCTTTTTCAAAGATTACACAAGCGGTTCACGCAAATATTTGGTAGAGTAGAAAAAGAGAGACCTGGATAAAGAAAAAGCCCTCCAATTATGGTAAAGTAGTTTTTGGTAAAAGAACTA
>JACVXV010000040.1 GCA_015661205.1 Candidatus Brocadiaceae bacterium | reverse complement strand
TGAAGGAAGCAAAAGCTGTAGAAATCATTACACACTGGGTACCTCACGAAGTTTACGGACAGCCTGGTGAACCGGATAACAACGGTAAGGTGTTCTTTTCTGGATTAGGTGCGAAATACATGGGATACCCGAAGCACGAGAATCCTCCACCATATCCTGGTAAGTTCAGCAAGTTCTGGAGAACGCTGCCTGCTTATCGTTATTACATTCCTGACTACACCTATAACAGGGATGAAGTAAGGCCATCAAACCCGATCAAGGGTACGTTCCAGCTTGAGCAGTGTATCGCTTGTCACTCAGTTATGACCCCTGGCATCGTTAGGGATTATAAGAAGAGCGCACACTCAAGGGCAGAACCGAGTCCAACGGGTTGTGATACCTGTCACGGTAACAACCATCAGAAGCTGACCATGCCTTCGTCTAAGGCTTGCGGTACCAGCGAGTGTCATGAAACACAGTATACAGAAGGCGGCCAGGGTGGTATTGGTTCGCATGCTTCCTGTTCAAGTTTTGCTCAGGTTGAATGCGCATGGTCGATTGAAAGACCACCAGGCGATACAGCCGGTTGCACATTCTGCCACACAAGCCCTGAAGAGAGGTGCAGCACTTGTCACCAGAGGCATCAGTTTGATCCGAAGGTAGCAAGGAAATCAGAACAGTGCAAGACATGTCACTGGGGTAAAGATCACAGAGATTGGGAGGCCTACGATATTGGTCTTCATGGTACGGTATATCAGGTAAACAAGTGGGATCCAAAGCAGTTCGACTGGACGAAGAAGTTGGCTGATGCGGATTACGTTGCACCTACCTGCCAGTATTGTCACATGAGGGGCGGTCATCATAACGTTCAGAGGTTCGGCACGGTATACACCAGTATGGGTATGTCATTGGCTGACCGTGGCGCACCGATTTGGAAAGAGAAGAGAGAGCGTTGGGCGACAGTTTGCGACGATTGCCATTCACCAAGGTTTGCTAAAGAGCAACTGCAGGCGATGGACGAGTCATGCAAAGATGCCAGCTTGAAGTATCGTGAGACCTTTAAGGTTGCTGAAGACCTTGTAAAGGATGGCGTTGCTGATCCAATGCCAAAAGATCTTTGTCCGGACTGGTCGGGTCAGACACACGTATGGAGCTTGAAGATCGGCGCTTATCATGACGGTGAAGCTTACGGTGGTAAGAGCGGTGAGTCAGGCGAATTCAGGATGTCGAACTGTAGCGATATTGAGCGCCTCTGCTTTGAGAGCGTTGGATATTTCCAGACGTACATCATGAAGGGCATGGCTCATGGTTCATGGAACGACGCTACGTATTCTGATGGTTCGTTCGGTATGGATCGTTGGTTGGTCAACGTAAAACAGGACGCTTCACAGGCAAGGCGACTTGCTGCGTTGGAGAAGAAGGTTGGCATTACCTGGGTTCCGGAGAGCTTCTGGAAGACTGGCGAATGGCTTGATCAGTTGACTGGTCCTTACATCATAAAGAATCACCCTGGCAAGACGATATTCGATCTTTGTCCAGATCCAGGTTGGCTTGACACGCATCATGCTCCTGCCGAGGAAGTTGAGTACATCAACAGGAAGTTGCTGGAACTCGGTATTAAGTCTGAGCATGGCGGTCATGGCAAGCATTAATTAGTAATATTAGGTAATACCTAATAATGTTTTAGTAATTAAGGAAGCTGTGCGATGTTTGCACAGCTTCCTTTTTTTTTGTAAAAAAGTTGAAAAAGGAGATTTTTAAAATATACTTAAGAAGCAAAATTTCGAAGGAGAAATGTTTACATAAAATTATGTGGAGATAGCATGGAAAAATATAAAAAGGCATGGATTTTGATTTTTTTGGCAGTTCTTTCAGTACCAGTTGCTTGCGAAAGGGCAAAAAACCACTTAGATATTGCTCAGGGTTTGATGAATGAGGAAAAACCTGATGATGCTTTTAATGAATATACAAAGGCTATCAACGTCAATGTAAATCTCGCTGAGGCCTATTATGGCAGGGGTTGTATCAATTTATCACGAGAGAAATTAGAAGAAGCTGTGAGCGATTTCAGAAAAGCTATAGACATTAAACCGTCTTATATTGACGCGCACAAAAAATTGGCAGAAACGTTCGCCAAGATCGGCGCACCGGATGACGAATTTCAAAAACGTTTTAAGGCGATTGAAAAGGACCCCGATAATCCGCTGAACTATGTGGAACTCGGTGTTTTTTATCACAAGCTTCTAAAAGAGATTGATGCTATCGACCAGTACAAGAAGGCCCTGGAACTCGATCCAAAGAACCCCTTTATCATGTTCAACCTTGGTGTAGGCTTTTTGGATATGGGTATGTACGAAGATGCTGAAAAAATGTTTAGTGAAGCAACGGGAATAAACCCGGCTTATGATAATGCCCATTATAATCGTGCTATTGCCTTGCATAAACAGGGCAAGGTAGATGAGGCTATCAAGTCGCTTAACAAAACCCTAGAGGTTAATCCGAAATATTCTAACGCTTATGTGGTCTTTGGTCTGATCAGCCTGACCGAGAAAAAGCTTGAGGAAGCCCTTGCGCACTACAACAAGGCGCTGGAGATAAACCAGGACAATCTCGACGCTCGCTACCAAAGGGCGATTGTATTTGGTCTACAAAAGAGATACGACGATGCGCTGACAGAAAATATGGCGGTACTGGCAAAAAATCCGAAATATACCAATGCTGCGTATAACATAGCGGTGATTTACCACAGAATGGACAGACTTGATAAGGCTATGGAATGGTATGACAAAATAACCAAGAAGATTGATCCTCTCTACGAAGATGCTTATTACAACAGGGCGCAACTCTATTCATTGAAGGGTGACCACAGCAAGGCGTATAGCGATTACATTTCCTACTCATACATCACCAAGTGGAGAACTGGTAAAGATCCGGCGGTGGTTTACAAGCAGGATGAGATCAAAGAGATGTTCCAGCAGGCAATACCGACATTAAAAGGTCAAACGACGGATCAGGAAATAGAGTTAAAATCAAAATAACATGATAAAGCGAAAAGTAATTGCCGGTCTTGTGTTACTGTTGTTTTTTTCCCACGGTGGATATGCCAAAGAACTCTCCACGGTTGCTGATAAGTATATGGATGAGGGTAGATGGGATAAGGCCATCGGTGAGTATGAAAAGTTGCTTGAAAAAAACAAGAAACAGCCGGAAATTTACTTTAAGTTAGGTAACGCCTATAGTAAAAAAGGAGACCTTGAGAAGGCTGTGGCTGCGTTTACCGAAGCCACCCAGCTTAAACCCGATTACGCAGAGGCGTACCAACGCCTCTGCGAAGTCAGCGCTCAAATTGGCGCGCCGGAGGATGAGCTAAAGATGCGTCTGAGGGAAATGCAAAAGAACCCTAATAGCGCAGATGCCCATTTTCGGCTGGCGGACTGTTACTATAAGAGAAAATGTTTTGAAGACGCGCAAAGGGAATATGAGACTACCATTGCACTGGAACCCGGGAAAACAGAGGCATACTTTAATCTAGGCGTTCTGCACCAGGATTTTAATAACCACGATAAGGCCATTGGGGCTTATCAAAAGGCGATAGAGTTATCTCCGGGTTATGCCAAAGCACATTTTAACCTTGGAATTGCCTATCATAAAACGGGAAAGTTGGAAGACTCTATTCGGGAATATAGGCGGGTTATTGAGATACGCCAGGACTACCAGGAAGCATACGTAAATATGGGCATCGTATATTTTGTGCTTGGGAATAACAGCGATGCCCTTGAGGCATTCAATAATGCCTCCACGCTGGATGCAAACAATGCCAAAGTTTACTATTACCTTGGCAACGTTTATAGCAGGATGGACAAAGTGGACAATGCCGAGATTGAGTATAAAAAAGCCGTTAAGCTCAACTCAAGGCTGTTGGCGCCACATTACAATCTAGGCCTCATTTATCTTAAAAAACAAATGGCTGATCAGGCCATTGAAGAGTTCACGCAAGTAATCGTGCTTGACCATGATTACGCCGGGGCCTACCTAAACCGCGGAAAGGCCTATGAGTTGAAAGGTGATAAGGCAAATGCACAGAGCGATTACCATTCCTATCAGCACGCCAAATCTGCCTTTGCAAGGACATACAAAGAAGAAAACCACTTGCCCGATTACGAAGGCTCAAGCCCGGAAAAATGAGGTATCCTGCGACAGCATTTTTTCTACTATTGAGGGGAGTTCCGGCTTGCAAAAGAGGGGTCCTTGCGCCTCTTCGCATTGATACTCCTTAAGAAACGCAAGCTGATCCCTGGTTTCCACCCCTTCGGCAATCACATTCATTTTTAGGTTTTTTGCCATGACGATAATCGCCTTTACTATCGACTCGACATGTGGATTTGTCGAAATGCCTTGAACGAATGATTTGCCTATTTTAAGCGTGTGGATTGGGTAGCTGCTGAGACAACTTAAAGAAGAATATCCAATCCCGAAATCATCAATGGCAATTTTGACGCCCAGGGCATTGACCATGCTTAACCTGGTGGCGGTGACTTCCACGTTTCTCATGGCAGCGGTTTCCGTGATTTCCAACTCCAACAAAGAGGGCGACATGCCGGTTTCCTGCAGTACACGGTTGATGGTTTCCATGAAACTGCGCCATTGAAATACATGGGATGGGAGTTTCATTGCCAGTCGCACTGCCGGAAGTCCTGCGCTTTGCCAGGCCTTCCCTTGTACGCAAACGGCGGAGAGCATCCATTCGCTAATGGGGACGATCATTCCTGTTCCCTCGGCCACCGGGATAAACTCGGATGGAAATACCAATCCAAGTTCATGATGCTGCCAGCGCAGCAGCGCTTCCACGCCGACGATGCGTCCCGTACTAACGTTTATCTGCGGCTGGTAGCAAATGAAAAACTCTTTGCGTTCTAATGCCTGGCGCAATTCGTTTTCCATCACCATCCTTCTGGAAACCTTCACCGAGAGCATTTTGGTATAGTGTTTATAGTTGTTTCCCCCGGCGTCTTTCGCGTAATACATAGCAATATCGGCGTTTTTCAGGAGGGTATCTATGTCCGCTCCGTCAGCAGGGTACATGGCAATTCCTATGCTGGTGGTAACCGTCAGTTCGTGGCCGTCTATAACAAAAGGATGTGAGATTTTTTCGAGTATCTTTTCGGCGACTTCCTCTGCGTCACCTTTATGCTTAATTACCGGCAACAGCAAGGTAAACTCATCTCCTCCCATGCGCGCGACCGTATCACCCTTACGGGTGCAGTTTGCCAACCGGTCAGCAACCGTTTTTAATAATTGATCTCCTACCGCATGTCCCAGGGAATCATTGACCAGTTTAAATTTATCCAGATCAAGAAACAAAACGGCCAGCATTCCGCTTTCCCTCTGAATGTGCGCTAAAGACATGGATATGCGGTCACGAAACAATGTCCTATTGGGCAGGCCGGTCACCGCGTCGTAGAAGGCCATTTGCTGGATCGCCGCCTCCGTCTGCTTGCGTTCGGTGATGTCCCGCATGATTCCAATAGTTCCAAGAAATACCTTGTCCTCGCTACCGATGTTTTTACTGTACAGACCTGATGCGTTCACCTCAAAGTATACATACTCATTATCAGAGCCATTTGCCTTGTTCCGCAGCAGGCGCACTTCCAGCCCCATTGTTTTTCTCTTCTCAGTCCTTCTTTCGTCAAACAATTTCGGTATTTCTTTAGTGCCTGTTGATTTATCCCGATATCGGGCCAAGGCCTTTGAACGGTTTACCAATCCGGCGTCCTCCGGGTGCATTATTGCGCTGAAATGCTTGCCGACAAGCTGTTCCGGCTCGCAACCAAGATTCCGTATGGCGCCATTTACAAACGTGAACGTTCCTTCTGCGTCGATGGTATACACGATGTCTGGCACCATCTGAACCAGTCGGGTGTACCGTTGCTTGCTCTCAAGGAGTTCCCGCTCAACTCCCTGCCGTTCGATTGCATACCGGATAGAACGCTTCAGCAGGTGGCCATCGACGTGTCCCTTTACAAGATAGTCCTGTGCGCCATTTTTAACCGCCTCGATTGAAAGCGTTTCATCTTTAAAACCGCTTAATACAACAATGGGGGTGTCCGGAGACTGCTTGTACACCTGGAAAAACGTGTCTATCCCGTGGCTATCCGGCAACGAGAGGTCAAGCAAAATCACGTCCACTTTATTCTGTGCGAGGAATTCCAGCCCCGTGGATAGTTTTGTCACGCATTCTATGTCAAAGCTGAACGTAGGGTCATTGATCTCTGACAGCATTTCCCTTACCAGTCGGGCGTCTCCGGGGTTGTCTTCTATCAAAAGGATTTTATTCAAAATACTATTCATGCGGATTTTTCTTCAGATGGGAGGCTCACGATTTCAAACCAAAAACCATGGATAGACTTTACTATTTTTATGAACTGGTCAAGATCGACCGGTTTTGTGACGTAACAATTTGCGTGAAGCTCGTACGTCTTGAAAATATCCTCTTCAGCCTTTGAGGTAGTCAAGATTACTACAGGGATACGTTTTAATTTGTCATCAGACTTAATTTCTGCCAATACCTCACGGCCATGCTTCTTTGGCAGGTTCAGGTCTAACAGAATGAGATCTGGGCGGACTGCGTTGGCGTATTTGCCTCTCTTGTGGAGAAAGTCCATTGCCTCAGTGCCATCTCCCACCACGTGAAGGGTGTTGTGAAGTTTACACTCTTTTAAACCTTCCTTCGCAAGGCGCACGTCGCCCGGATTGTCTTCTACCAATAAAATCTCAATAGCCATACCCCTCCTATCAAAGATGTGCTTTGTTTAATATAGATAATATGAACCCTCGTAATACGAGTCGTTCTACAAGTGAAAGTCTCCAAAGGCATCATTTTAATGTATCTGTATAGGAATTTCAAAGTAGGGACACGGCACCCGTGTCCCTGTGTGCAAAAAAACTGCCGAATGCCTAATTAAATGAATAACATATAACAAGAAACGAAGAAGTAATAAGTGAATGAAGAAACCTTCTCACAACGCTTTAACATTTTTCATTTTTTGTTATGTGTTATTCATTAAAAAAAGCCACCGAATCCCTAATTTACTACGGGAATTGTAAAATGAAAGGTAGCCCCTTTCCCCAGTTCTGACTCTACCCAAATTAACCCTCCGTGCCGTTCCACAATTTTTTTGCAGATTGCAAGGCCGATACCGGAGCCTGGGTATTCCTCCTTACTGTGTAACCGCTGGAAAATAACAAATATTCTATCGACGTATTGTGGGTCAATGCCGATGCCGTTATCGCGGATGGAGAACAACCATTCCCCCTCCTTTTGCGCGACAGAAATGTGAATGCGGGGGGTCTCTTTGCCGCGAAACTTGATCGCATTCCCCAGGAGGTTTTGAAGTAACTGGGTGAATTGCAGGGTGTCAGCCATTACCGTGGGAAACTCGTCATGGGTTATCACGGCGCCGCTTTCTTCAATGGCAATCCTCAAATTGGAAACGGCATGGTCAAATACGCTCAGGCAATTAACCTTTTCAAACGCCTTGACCTTTGTGCCGACGCGTGAGTATTCCAGGAGGTCGTTAATAAGCATCTGCATCCTGGCCGCCCCATCGACCGCAAAGGTAATGAACTCATCCGCATCCGCATCCAGCTTGCCTTTGTAACGCCGCCCGAGTAATTGCGTGTAGCTGGATACCATGCGCAGCGGCTCCTGCAGGTCATGTGAGGCCACGTAGGCAAACTGCTGCAGTTCGGCGTTAGAGCGTTCCAATTCCTTTACCAGGTGTTTCAGCCTTTCCTGTACCTTCTTTCTTCCCTCTATCTCCGCAAGCAGTCGCGCGTTGAGTATTTTACGTTCGGTTATATCCCTTATTATCCCTATCGCATTCCACTTGCCCTTTATTTGGACGCCAGAAAGTGAAAGTTCGATGGGAAACTCTCCACCATCTCTTCTGAGTGCGGTCAGTTCTACTGTTTTTCCGATAACGGGACCTTGCCCTGTCATTTGAAATTCTTTAAACCCTTCCAGATGGCGACTCTGGAAGACTACGGGGATAATGAGCGTGTGCAGGCTTTTCCCCATCGCCTCTTCTTTTGAGTAACTAAATATTTTTTCAGCGGCCGCGTTCCAATACGAAATCCGCTCGTCATCGTCCAGCATGATAATCGCGTCGTTTGCCGAGGCGCTTATCTTTCTGAACTTCTCCTCGCTTTCCATTAACTGCACGGCGCGGTCTGACGCCCGTTGCTTCAGCAGCTCATTCAGGCTTTTCAACTCCTCTTCCATGTGTTTCCGCACCGTAATGTCTTCCTGTATCCCAATAAAGTGGGTGATAACGCCTTCGGCATTCTTTACCGGCGACAGGGATGCCGATGCCCAATAGAGCTTGCCGTCCTTTTTCTTGTTATGAAACTCTCCCCGCCATTCTTTGCCGGCGGTAAGCGTCTCCCATAGTCGCTTATATTCTTCCGACGATTTTTCTCCCAGCTTCAAGATACGCGGATTTTTTCCGGCAACCTCAGCGGCAGAATAACCGGTTACCTGGGTAAATTTCGGGTTCACATATTCAATGGCGCCCTTTGTGTCGGTAACAATGATGGCGCCGGGGCTTTGCTCTACGGTGAGGGACAGCTTGCAAAGGGATTCCTCTATCCGCTTGCGTTCAGCAGTTTCTACGGCGAGGATACCGGCAGACTCCTTCAGTTTCCACGCGAGACGGGCATTTTCCGCCACCACTGAAACAAAGGGGGCGATTTCCTTCCAAATGCATACCTGGCTTTCTGGAAAATTGAAGGGCTGGCGGCTCCCCATGCAACAGACCCCAATAATCTTGCCACCATAAAATAGTGGCATAGAGACCCTTGAGCATATACCATCCTTAAGCAACAGCGAATCGGTGTCGCACCGTCCTTTGGACGTGTCGTGGACAAAGACCGGATTGGCCGTGCTGAGGACTTCTCCGAGATCGCTGCTGTTCAATGGCAAGACGGACCCTGCTGGCAGGTGGGAATCACTATAGGTGGAATAAAGAAATTCAATAGCAGCGGAATTTTTATCTTCGCTTATGAGCGTGAGGCTCAGTCGGTCAAAATGAAAAACAGATTTTAGTTCTTCTGCTATCTGATGGAAGGCGTCCGGAACGGGAAAGGTTGAAATGATGTGTGGTAGGCGGTCGATAACCGCCTTTGTGTCCGTAGCAAGGCTTGGGCTCATGTTCTATACCTCTGGCATTGTAAGGGTTAATACCACACGCAATGAACTGTAACAGATAATCTATGAAATTGACAACCCAAAATCTGTGCAATCTGTGAAATCAGTCGTCCATGGTTCGTTTACTTGAAAACAGGCAATGAAGTGCCTGCCTATTGGCAATTGTCCCTATGGGGCATATACAGAGAGAATGAAAATCCCTGTATAATTCAATTACCCACTACCACCTTTTTGATTCATAGGAGCGCTGCGTGGACTCTTTGATCATGCCATGTTCAACCAACCGCCAGTGATCAAATTCTTTTTCGTAGGTAATCTTATAGGCATGATCGAACATCCCCCATCGCCAGAAAAAGAAATGCGATATACCCGACACAAAGATGTCCAGACGCTTGGCCTTTGGGTCAACGTCTTCAAACATCGCCACGCAATGCTTCGTTGTCTGCGAAGCCAGTTCACCCTTAGCAATGGGGGTGTATTGATATTTTGCGTCTTCCTGATAATTTTCGTCCAACCTGGCTGCATGCTTCAGGATTTCAGGGTAGTATGCATCTAGAAATTTTTCTCCCGAATCCGTCACGAGAGACACCTCAATTGGCACGAGTATAGGTTTTTCCGTTGTATTGCCGAGATTATAAAACCACACAATGTATCGGACTTCTCCGCCCGTCCCTTTATTATGCACGTACCACCTTGGGGAATTCCAGGAGAAATCAAGCGGAGAGGCGTTTGCAAGACGGCACAAACAAAAAAACATTACGAATCCTAAGATACACTTCTTTAATCTCACAAAATTACCCCCTATGAGAAAAGCGGTTATGGCCAGTGTGTAACGCCAAACAACGTAATTGTTCAGGTTGCAAGTCTGAACGTGCTGGAAGCTTTGCCTTGAATCAGAAAAATGAACTTCCTTTAAGGGAAAAAGAAGCTGGAGCTTCTGGTACAGGTACGTTCCCAAGCGGACAGACTGTGCCAAATAAACTTTTTTATTCTAAAAGTGGGGGAGAACCCTTAAATATTGCCCATACTATCAAACCCTTATTTATGTGCATCAAACATGTCCCGTGCCGGCGGGGGATGAACCCCCGCGCTACGAGATTGCTTTGGCAGGCTGGAAGCCTGCGCTACTCTTTTTTGTGTTCCTTGCCCTTGTCAATAACTTTGATCTTTTGTCCCTTTTTGACCTTTTTCGGCTCTACCACAATGAGCCTTGTTGCTGTATAGACATAATCGCCCATTGATGTGTCATCGTTATTTGATTCAACCCCCATAGCATAAAACCTTACCGGGTTGACCGTTAGAAAATCGGCAGGAGGCGCCTGCCACTTTACGTGCCAGAATTTCTGTTGTGTGCCTTTTTTTGTATGGGTTGCATAGCGTCCGCCGCCTTCTACCTGGGTGTCATCATCATCTCCCACGTTGACGAAGGTACCTACCAGCCGGTTGCCATAATACCGGTCTTGCGCCGTGACTTGGAATCCGTGAAAATCCGTATCCGTTTTTTTAAATGACACGAGGATGTCAACAGTATCCCCCGGTTCACAGGTATCCAGCACAAACAACATAAACTTACCTTTGCCCGAATTGATAGGGTACTGATAGTGGCACCCTAGATTGCCGCAGGTATATGCACCCGGTGTCGCAAATAGCCAATTGATTCTGTCAACCCCGCTACCCATGCAATTCAAAGGCGCCCCGTCGGAGTGCGCACAGAGCGCCTTACAAAATACGGTTGATAACAGTATCCACAGCAAAAATACGCTTCTCAGTCTCATTTTTGATCCTTTTTACCCGATGTTGGTCGTTTTAACGATTTGATCAGCGCTTCGCTATAGCTAATAGGAACGCCGAAATTAGACCCGCGAAATCCCGGAAATATGCCGTAATTAATCCCGATCACCTTCCCTTTGTTGTTAAAAATAGGGCCTCCGCTGCCGCCTGCGGTTGTCTGCGCGTCATACACAATTCTGTTGTGCATAATATCACTTAAATGGCCTTGTGTTGAAATGGGCCTAATCAGCCCCCAATTCGAAAGCTCTTGCACAAGGGGGGCAAACGGCATGTTAAAGAGTTGCCGCACAATTTCGGGGTCCGTCTTTGCAAAGATGGCATTTACTCCGGCAGGATAACCCATAAGCAATATCGGAGATCCCACTACCGCCCCGCTTTCCGTTGTATCCAACTCCAGGACGGGAATGTCTGTGTTCCGGGTATCTATGCGAAGCAATGCCATATCCACCTCGTCAGAGATTTTCTCAACCGTTAATGGAAAGGGTTCTTTAATGCCCGGGAAAAATGCCCTGAATAGCTCAAACGCCGGCTTGAGGGTAGTCTTCTCCATCTGAATATAGGGCGGCGTGTTTATCTCCCACCAAGGTTCGGCGATGTGCCGGTTGGTCAGTATCAGGCCATCACTTCCGACCAAAAATCCCGTGCCGGTATATTCATTGATCCCGCGCTGCCCTTTCCCCAGCATCATAAGAGGTTCGCCGGTCTCTTCATCTATAAAATAAAAGGCCCCCTGGATGAGGCAAACACCTTTATTATACTTTTTTATTATATTTTCGGCAACAGTTCTCTCTATCTCCAGAAGCTGCACCTTTTCTACCGTTTTTGATAATCTGATATATTGCAGAGAAAAAAACGTTATGAGGCTAACGAAAACAAGGAATGACGCCGCTAATATCCCCCATTTAAAGTGCCGGGGTGACTGGGTAAGCGCCTCCCAGAAAAGCTGCCGGAGAAACATCGTTGCTGTTGTTATACGCCCTTTGTGTGATGTGCTTGCAATGCCAATCGAATCTTCCAACATTTCTGACCAGGGCTTACATACGTCGGCATCATCTGTTTTAATCCGGAAACGCGCCCGGGGTCCTCCGACGCCGAACTCAAGCAAGTCTCCATCCATCAGCACAATTTCGGTGACCAACCGGTTATTTACCAGTGTGCCGAATAATCCCCCTTTATCTTTAAGCACATAATCACAACCCTTCAACTGTATCACGGCATGGTATTCGTGTGTAGTTTTTTCAATTTCTGGGTTAAAGCACAGGGCATTTGAAACGTCCGTGCCGATGGTTATTTCGCTGGAATCGAAAACTTCCGTTTTACCTCGATTACTGCCTGATAAATGGACAAAAACAGCCTTCAAGCGGTCTCCCTTAAAAGTCTTTACCTACGGCGTATCTTAATAAAATCGGCGGCTTTTTGACGGCGTATCGAACTATTACGTATTGCTAACCGTACCAGTACATCCTTCTCCTTCGGCATGCCTCAGCGGTGGTAGCACTCGGTTTTCAATACCCCGATAAACGGCAGATTCCGGTATTTATTATTGTAATCCAATCCGTACCCCACAACAAACTCGTCGCCTACATCGAAACAGCAATATTCAGGCTTAACGTCGCATCGCCTCCTGCTTGATCTGTTCAGAAGCACGCAGCTTTTAAGGGACTTGGGGCTGTATTTTTTTATATCATCCAGCACCCTTTTTAAGGTGCTTCCCGTGTCAACAATATCATCTATCACTAATACATGCTTGTCTTCTATATCCAACTTGAATTGCCGTAAAATTTTGGTTTCACCTTTCGGCAACGTAGAGTCGCCATAAGTAGCCGCGTCGATGGTGTCCAACCGGATGGGAAAGGGTATCAATCGAATCAGGTCTGCAAGAAATACCAGACTCCCGTTTAGAATGGCAATAATCGTCCAGTCTTTATCTTTATAATCATGAATGAGTGTTGCCGATAACTCCTGGAGTTTACTCCGAATCTGTCCTTCATTGATGAGTACTTTTGCTACGTCGTTTTTCACCCCTTTTGCCCTCCCAAATAAATCAAAGCCAATAGTTATTAATAGTTCGTAAACCGTTCAGCCGGTATTAAAAAGCTGGAAATCTCACTTCGGGGGAGGTGATTCACTAAACCCTTTCACTCTCCGCTCCTGCGCAAGCTGCTTAATTATGCGGTCCTCTTCCGTTGCCTCTTCACTCCTTCCAAGCTTATCATAGATAGTAAACAGCAAGCTGTGCGCCTTTTCAGATTTTGGGTTTATGCTGACGACCTTTTTAAACGCCACAATGGCATCGTCGAACATATTTTTCTTGTAATAACAAACGCCCAGAAGGTAATGTCCATCCTCTATCAGCGGATTAAGCTCTATCGATTTCTTGCACGCGGCAAACGCCTCATCGTATTTCTCTATTAAACTGTAGGCAACCGCCTTATAAAGATATGCCTCCGCCTCCCTTTTATCTTTATTTGCTGCAAACAACTCAATAGCCTTTTGATACTCGGGAAGCGCCTCGGATACCTTCTCTTTAGCCACGTATGCAAAGGCGATATTATAATGAGCCTTCGGGTCTTTTGGATTTATGTCAATAGCCTTGTTGAGTTCCACGATTGCCTCATCTACCCTGTTCGTCATGTAATAGGTAATTCCCAAATGAAAGCGGGCTTCGTAGTGGTTCGGGTTCAATTCTAATGCCTTTTGAAACTTTAACATTGCCTCCCCATATTTTCCTTTATTGTACCAGTTAAGCCCTTCCGCATTGAAGGTATCCGCTTTATTTCCACAACCGTCGATAATACAACACGTCAAAAGTATCATCCACACCAGGTTTTTGACAATAAAATTTTGCTTTACCATGAATTCGCCCTTCTGAAAAAATAGGAAACCAACATTGCTTTTCTCTGCGTACTCTGCGCCCTCTGCGATGAACGCTGTTACTATTTATTGAGCAAGGAGCTAATCTCTTTATCAAAATCATCTTCTGAAGCATAGCCTACGTGTTTTTTGGCAATCTTACCGCTTTTATCATAAACCACGGTGGTTGGATACGCGCGCAGGTCGTACGACTTGGCAACGTCCTTTCCTTCAAGATAAACGGGATAATTAATGCCCATCTTTTTTATGAATGGCGGAACCGCCTCCTCTCCATTCTCATCGAAGGCAATACCGATAATCTCCACACCCTTGTCCTTGTATTTGTTGTAAAGATTGATGAATCCAGGAATTTCTTTTCTGCACGGAGGACACCATGTTGCCCACAAGTCAACAACCACGACCTTTCCACGGTTGCTTTCAAGCAACGCGCTTAGCTCTGAAAGGGTAATTTTCTTTACCGCGTCTCCCGCATACAAATGTGCGACAGCCATGAACAAGCTCATAATTAACGCTAATGTTACGACTGTATAGGTTGTTTTTTGCTTAACCACTATATATCTCCTCCATTTGTTAAAAATCTTTATCTTTACCTATGAGTTAAGTTTCAAGTTTCTGGTTTCTGGTTTCACACATCTGGTGGCACAGGCATCTTGCCTGTGCTTCTACTTATGAAAACAATGCTTTTCTACACAGCAGTTGATCCACTTGTTGTAAAAACAATCTTCCCATTCTTAATATCCGCCTTGATTTCTGACCCTTCTACCAGTTTGCCCGCGAGTATCTCAACGGAAAGGGGGTTCTCAATCATTTGCTGAATCGTTCGCTTCAGCGGCCTTGCGCCGAAGTGCGGGTCATAGCCATCCTTCACCAGGGTCTCTTTTACCCGGTCCGTAACGGTCAGCCTGAAATTGTGCCTGGCCAAACGCTTCTGCAGTTCCTTCAACTGGATTACGGCCACCTCTTTTATCAGTTCCTTTGACAAACCATGGAATATAATCGTTTCGTCAATACGGTTGAGGAATTCATGTCTAAACGATTCCTTCAATGCCTGCTTAACCTGGCTGCGCAACTCCTCCTCATTTTCCGGGCCGGTAAGGTCTTGTATCCACTGGCTGGCGATGTTTGAGGTCATGACAATAATGGTGTTTTTGAAATCCACCGTCCTGCCGTGGCCATCGGTTAATCTGCCGTCATCAAAGACCTGAAGGAGTATATTGAACACGTCCCGGTGTGCCTTTTCAATCTCGTCGAAGAGAATGACGGAATAAGGCCTTCTCCTGATCGCCTCCGTCAAACGTCCGCCTTCCTCGTACCCCACGTACCCCGGAGGAGCGCCGATGAGCCGTGCAACCGAGTGCTGTTCCATAAACTCCGACATGTCAATGCGCACCATGGCCGCATCGTTATCAAACAAAAAGGACGCCAGCGCCTTGCAAAGCTCCGTCTTGCCGACGCCCGTCGGCCCTAAAAACAAAAAGGTGCCTATCGGACGGTTCGGGTCCTGAAGGCCCGCCCGTGCCCGCCTGATGCCGTTTGAAACTGCCGTGATTGCCTCGTCCTGGCCAACAACCCGTTCCCTGAGCCGCTCTTCCATTTTCAGGAGCTTTTCCTTCTCTCCTTCCAACATGCGCGTGACGGGGATGCCTGTCCACTTGGCGACAACGGTGGCAATGTCGTCCGCGTCCACCTCTTCCTTAAGCAGAGACCTTACCTTTTGCACCTCCTGCAGTTCCTTATGTTTTTGCTTCAGTTTTTGCTCACACTCTCTGATAAGCCCGTACCGTATCTCGGCCACTTTTCCCAGATTCCCCTCTCGCTGCGCCGTCTGTTCTTCAACGCGCGCCTGATCGATCTTTGCGCTGATATCCTGTATCTCCTTGATCGCCTTCTTCTCGTTCTCCCACTGGGCGCGCAGGGCGCCGGATTCTTCCCGTAAGTCAGACAACTGCTTTTCTATCTTTTCCATACGCTGCTTTGAGGCGTCGTCTTTTTCCTTCTTAAGCGCCTCCTTCTCTATCTCCAACTGCATGATCTTCCGTTCAATAACGTCCAGTTCTACCGGCATACTATCGATCTCGATCCTCAGTTTTGATGCGGCCTCGTCAATCAAGTCAATTGCCTTGTCAGGCAAAAACCGGTCGGCGATGTACCGCTGAGAAAGGGTGGCAGCCGCAACGATGGCAGAATCTTTAATGCGTACGCCATGATGCAACTCGTACCGTTCCTTCAACCCACGCAGGATTGCAATCGTGTCCTCCACGGATGGCTCGCCCACGTATACGGGCTGAAACCGTCTTTCCAGCGCGGCGTCCTTTTCAATATGCTTCCTGAATTCATCCAGTGTGGTCGCCCCGACACAACGCAGTTCTCCGCGCGCCAAAGCCGGTTTCAAAAGGTTTGAAGCGTCAACGGCGCCCTCGGCGGCGCCTGCGCCCACAACAGTGTGCAACTCGTCAATAAACAGGATAATTTGCCCGCCTTTTTCCGTCACCTCTTTCAGCACGGCCTTTAGGCGGTCTTCGAACTCTCCGCGATACTTTGTGCCGGCAATCAATGCGCCCATATCCAGGCTCATGACGCGCTTGTTTTTCAAGCCTTCCGGCACGTCGCCGTTAACGATGCGCTGCGCCAAACCTTCCACGATAGCGGTCTTTCCCACACCCGGTTCGCCAATCAGGACGGGGTTGTTTTTTGTCCTGCGGGACAACACCTGCACCACGCGGCGGATTTCTTCGTCACGCCCGATAACGGGGTCCAGCTTTCCTTTTCGGGCCAGTTCCACCAGGTCCTTGCTGTAGCGCTCAAGCGCCTGGTATTTTTCTTCAGGGTTCTGGTCTGTGACCCGTTGGCTGCCCCTGAGTTCCTTTAATGCCAGATAAATGTTCTCCTTTTGGACGCCCGCCTCGTTGAGTATCCTGCCTGCCCCCGTGTTTTTCGCGCCAGCCAGCGCCAGCAAGAGGTGCTCGGTGCTTACAAACTCGTCTTTGAGTTTGCCGGCCTCTTCCCATGCCAGGTTAAAGGTGTCCCGCAGTTCTGCGCTCACGTAAGCCTGACCAGGTGCGCCCGTTCCGCTTATCTGAGGCAGTTTATTGACGGCCGCCATTGTCTTTTCTAGGACGCCGTCGGTATCAATTCCCAGCTTTTTAAAGAGCGGGATAACAATTCCCTGCTCCTGTGTGAGGAGTACTTCCAGCAGATGAGCGGCCAATATCTGTTGCTGCTTCTTGGACTCCGCTAATTCTTGTGCTTCCTGCACAGCTTCCTGTGCCTTAATAGTAAATTTATCAAATCTCATAATGTCACTTTATATAATCATTTCTTTTAAATGAATGCAGGCTGAAAGCCTGCGCTATGTTCTTCTCGTTCCCAGGCTCCGCCTGGGAGCGTGTCTGCGTCGGAAGCTCCAGCTTCCCTTTCAATAGGACGCTTTGCGTCAAAACAATGGAGAGGTGAGCGAAGAACCTCTTCGCTCTACAATAGGCCCAAAGGGGCGACAGAAAAGAAGGAATTACCATTAAATCCTTGTTAATATTGTATCCTACCTGTCCTCTCGCCGGCGGGGGACAACGGCGCGCCACATCTTCTGTAACATAAGTACGATATACTGAAAACTACTTTCTGGCTCTTGTCTGCCGTGCAAGATACTGCATCCATCAGACCTGAAGGTCTGAGCTACATTACTTCAGCACGGCAAGGGAAAACAGATGGGACGGAGGGATACGTTACGGCTGAGCCTTTAAGACGTCCGACATCGAGTACATCCCCGGTGGTTTTTTCGCCAAGAACTTTGCCGCGCGAATAGCGCCGCGCACAAAGGTGTCACGCGTATGCGCCTTGTGGGTAATCTCTATGCGTTCGCCCATACTTCCAAACACAACCGTATGGTCTCCTACAACGTCGCCGGTTCGAACGGCATGGACTCCTATCTGGCCTGCCGGCCGCTCGCCGGTAAGTCCCTGGCGTCCATAAATAACGTCCTTATCCATTTTCTTACGCGTTGCATCACATATCTTTTCGGCAAGCCTCAAGGCTGTGCCGCTGGGCGCATCCTTCTTGAATCTGTGGTGGGTTTCGACGATTTCTATGTCGAAGTCATTTCCAAGCATCCTGGCCATGTGCGACACCATGTCAAACAGGACGTTCACCCC
The DNA here is from genome assembly GCA_015661205.1 of Candidatus Brocadiaceae bacterium. GTDB lineage: Bacteria > Planctomycetota > Brocadiia > Brocadiales > Brocadiaceae > JACVXV01. The sequence goes on along the minus strand of JACVXV010000040.1, from coordinate 3,572 downwards.
TACGCTCATGTTCGGGGAAACAATACAGGGGATTTGCCGGGAAAACCCTTGCATCTTTTCATGCTGCTGGGGGTTCAGCCCCGTTGTGCCGACAACAAGGGCGGTTTTTTTCTGTGAGCAGACCTCGGCAATCCCAACGGCTGATTCGGGAGAGGAAAACTCGATCAATACGTCTGCCTCCACGTGCAAAGCCGCAGAGACCTTAAGGTCTATTTCGCCGCAGCCTGCAATAATGCCGGCATCCTTGCCAAGCGATGGGTGTCCCTCCCTCTCCAATGCCGCCACCAACGTCAGTTCCGTATCTTCACAAACAAGAGCGACAATCCTTGTCCCCATCCTTCCGCATGCTCCGTTTACGGCAATTTTAATCATGGTCTTCCTCGCCTAAATTCATACCCTTTTTATACAGTTTGCTGGCGTTCTTAAGAAAATTGCGTTCACGCCACGTAAGGTTACGCATACCTTTCCGATTCACCTTTTCGAGAATTTCGTCCACCCGTGCGCGGATTTCCCGCTCTTTTACTATTTCCTTTTCGTGATGGGATATCTGCCATTTTTGGAAATACTCCGTTACCCGGTAAGAATATCGGACAAACAAAAACCCGTAGACAAGCCCCCCCAGATGAGCAAAGTGCGCAACGCTGCCCGATTGAGGAACGAGGCAATTAAAAATGGTAATCCCGGCAAAGATCATAACAAGATATTTTGCCTTCATGGGGAAAAAGTAAAAGATAACCGTGCTATTGGGGAAAAACAGGGCAAAGGCCATTTCGACGGCGAGAATGGCGCCGGAAGCCCCTATAATAGGGATATACGGCGTAAATATACAACAACATATACCGGAAAAAATACCCGCCGTAAAGTAAAGCGCCAAAAAACGCCTGGAACCTAATACCCGCTCAACCTCGCCGCCGAACATCCAGAGCGCAAGCATGTTAAAAATCAAGTGCCATAGGTCGGTGGTGCTATGCAGGAACATGTAGGACACAAATTGCCACAACCATACATGCCCCACTGCGTCAGGCGGAAAAAGCCAGAACAATTTGGTGAATTTATCTGAGGCAGGATACCACCACGGAAGTGCGTAGGCGTGTCCCTGTTGGCCGTCAATCAGCGTCGTGGTCAATTGAGGCGACCATTGCATGCTGACGGTGGAAAATAGCAATTGAAGCATGAACACGCTGACGTTTGCAATGATCAGGATCATGATCACCCGTGTCCATTTGCTTCCGACGTTTACACCAAAAACAAGCTTATTATTGCGCATTTTCTCGATATCAATCTTCGACAAACGAAAATTCTAAACTGTTGTGGGAAAACAAACACCAAACATTACGATTTAAAGGATATACTAATTCTTTTTCATTAAAAGTCAAGATTATAGCAGGCCTTAGGGAGCTTACTTTGGTATAAGCTTCTTGAAAGTAAGGAGACCCGCTCCGATGAGGAGTATGTTCGCACCCCACAAAACGGGTATCGCCGGCAACTGGCTGTCCTCGGCCAGCACAATCCCCGCCACCACCAGGGGGTAATAGATAAACAATATCACCATAAAGCTGGCGCCGAATGCAATCATGAGATTGCCGCTCCGCAGCCTTATGCCGAGCGGGATGCCTATAATAATAAAGGTTAGGCATGAAAATGCCTGTGATAAACGTTTATGTGCCGAAATGTCATTTTTCCGTATGGTTATATCTCTGTTAATGATGCCCAAATTATACTCGACGGATTTCGTTTTTTTCAGCAAGCCGTCACGTTCTTCGGCAGTTTCAGCAACGGATTGGGTAAGGGTGGCAATGTTCTTGATTTCAGCATTTTGCGATTCCCTGGCCTCCGCAATTTTTTGTTCCAGGGCGTATATCCTTTGCGTTTCATTATCAATGGTTACTCTGATGTCTTCTACCTTTTTATCCCTATCCTCGTCCTGGGGTCTGCCAATCCGGCTCTCCCTCTTCACCTGTATAATGTTTTCACTGGCAACGAGGATGTAATTTTTAGCCGCTTTAATCTCGTTTCCCAGCCCCTCAATCCTGGACATTTGTCGTTCCAGGTTTTCGTTAGAACGTTTTAAATCCGTAGTAAGTTTGTTGTGTCTTTCCGATAGGGCGATGGTTTCCGTTTGGCAAGCAAACAGCTTTTTCGACAACGAATCCTTGTCTTTTACCGACGGCATATTGTCCTTCGCACATTCCGCCAACGATTTGCGGATTTCCCTGTTCTGTTTGAACAACTGGAGTACCGTCATGTATTTTGTGGATGACTCAGGTTTCTTTTCCTTCAACTGTATCTCAAAAGTCGTTTTATAAAATGCTCCGATACGCGGCGCCGCCTCGCCGATTTTTTTATAGTTGGGCTTGATGAATTCCCCGCGATACAGGATAAGCCGTATCTTTTTGTTTTCAGGGTCAGTCTCGATAGCGCCTTCTTCGGCGATAATAACGTTCGTTACGTAATCATTCGCATACTCGATTACGACAATATCCTTGTTTACGCCATCCTCCACCTTGCCGATATAAATCTGATAGGGATGCAGGTCTATCTTCTTCTGGAAGCTTGCCATACGTCCGGCAAGAATACTGTTGATTGCGCGTTCCTGGAGCAGCATGATTCTGTAACAAGACATGGGCAGTATTTCCGACGACAACACCACGGTGAGAAAACAGAAGGCGCACCCCATTATCAAAATCGGCATGATTATTTTATAGATGCTTATGCCGCTTGATTGGATGGCCAACACTTCGCGGTCAGAACTCATTCTGCCGTAGGTCATAGACGTTGCGGTCAACAAGGCAGAGGGGATCGAATACGGGGTCGCCTGAATAAAGAGGTGCGGGATGAGCATCCGGAGCGCAATAATATCCAGCCCTTTATGCAACAACTGAATACCAAAACCCAGAAATATCAGAAACTCAAAACACAAAAAGGACGGTATAAACGTCCTTAGCCATTCCCTGGTAACGTATCGTTGTAATATTTTGTCGAAAAACGGTAGAAACATCAGCAAGAGCCTTCAGCGAATTCCCGTGTTTTATTCGTGTAATACACAGAACAATGGAGCGAGACAACGCTTTATCTTACCAGCATTCTCAAGGCATTCAAGGAAATTCGAAGTTTTCGGCGGGAGAAAGGGGTTGTACTGTTGGTAACGTGTCAAAAGGACTGGCGAGGCTGGGGTCTTAAACTGATTAAAAACATTTGGAACTACAGATTACCTGGCGCGGCCTTTGGCCGCAACCAAAAGGTGATTTTTGGTCTATTATAAGGTATAGTAGTATCCTCGTAAATAGTAAACAGACAATTTAGAGGACACTACTTATGAAGAAGTTTATAGGATTATATCAAGACAGGATTATAGGTGCAATAAGCGGTCTGGACAGGATTCGTTTTCGCGAGACATTGCGGTGGTTGGCCAGTGAGCGTGGACTGAGAACATTCATGAACCATGCGGGAATTTTACTTAAGGATTTTTCCGGTTGGGTCGAAGGGCTTACGGCACAGGTGCGAGACCGTTGTGAATCGCGGGCGAAAGATTTGGGTAGGCGTAGCCTTGCAGGCAGTGTCCCCGATGAGGT
>JACVXV010000039.1 GCA_015661205.1 Candidatus Brocadiaceae bacterium | reverse complement strand
ACCGGTGTCGAGTTGCTTGCCCAGGTCATGCGCAAGCTTAGAGGCAAAGATGCTGAAGAGGGCGCCTGCCGGCCCACCGCCAATTATGGCTATTTTGGAATTATCCATAATTCGTTGCACGATTGCAAGGTTCTACAACCTTTAATACCATTAATTGAAGTGAAACGTTCTTTAGTATATGTAATTATTTCATTAACGTCATAATTTCTCTTCTTGACAATGTTCTGAGAGAATGCTTTAATATTTACTTTGTGAATTTGACAAGGAGTGATTATAAAGTAAGATGGTTGTAGTATTTATTCCATTTAAAGCGCTTGGGCATTTAATACACAATTTCATTAGAGAATTGGGGCGGATGGGGTGTTTTCTCGCAGAATCCCTATTCTGGATGATTTTTCCCCCGTATCTCATTGGAAGGGTTATTAAACAAATCAACTTCATCGGCGTAAAGACCATTTCCGTCATTGTTCTGACAGGTTTGTTTACGGGTATGGTTCTTGCGCTGCAGACGTATTATGCGCTGGTTAAATTTGGCGCAGAAATGAGTTTAGGCCCTGTCGTAGCATTGTCGTTGATTCGTGAATTGGGTCCCGTGATTTCCGCACTGATGGTTACGGGAAGGGCTGGGTCCGCGGTGACGGCAGAGATAGGTATTATGCGGATTACCGAGCAGATTGACGCGTTAGATGCTATGGCGTTGAATCCGTACAAGTATCTCATAGTCCCTAATTTGCTGGCAGGCATCATATCACTACCGCTCTTAAATGCAATTTTTGTGGTGGTTGGCGTTTTGGGGGGATATGGTGTTGGGGCAGGGCTTACGGGTATATCCAGTGGAACGTATTTTGGCGGAATCAGGGATTTCATTCAGGCAAAAGATGTCCTAGAAGGTCTCTACAAATCGCTCTGTTTCGGTTTGTTAATATCATTGATAAGTTGTTGTAAGGGGTATCATACCGGCTATGGCGCAGAAGGCGTGAGTAAAGCAACAACACAGGCGGTGGTAATTTCCTCTGTAGCAATACTGATATGTGATTATTTTTTGACTTCTATTTTGGTCACCTGATGAGCGTTATGATTGAGGTTATTGATTTACATAAAAGTTTTAATGGTCATGAGGTGCTTCGTGGCATTAACTTAAAAGTCAAAAAGGGGCAGGTTCTTGCCCTGATTGGAGGTAGCGGGAAGGGGAAATCCGTGTTGTTGAAGCACATCATGGGCATGATGAAGCAGGACAGCGGACAGGTAAAGGTTGATAATCAGGACATTCGCAAGCCGAGAGGCAAAGCCCTGAGACGGTTAAAAGAACGTTTCGGAATTGTTTTTCAGGGCGGCGCGCTTTTTGATTCCTTGACTGCTTTTGACAACGTAGCGTTTCCGCTCAGGGAAAAAACGAAGATGAAGTCATCCGAAATCCGCGTTGCCGTGCTTCAGGAACTGGCCAGGGTTGGGCTTTCCGGGGCCGAGAACAAATATCCCGCCGAGATAAGCGGCGGCATGAGAAAACGGGTGGCGCTGGCCAGGTGCCTGGTAATGCATCCGGAGATAGTTCTCTTTGATGAGCCGACGACGGGACTTGACCCCTTGATGGGAAAGGCAATCCACAACCTGATTCGTGACTGCCAGAAGAGCCTTAGCTTCACCGCAATTATCGTTACCCATGAAATACCGGCAATTTTTTCTATCGTTGATCAGGTAGCGATGTTATATGAAGGAAAGATTATTGCCGTTGGCACACCGGAAGAGATACGGACGTCAAAAGACCCGGTTGTACATCAGTTTATTTCCGGAGAATTGGAAGGGCCTATTTCGGTAAAATAAATATTTCCCAAATAACCAATGGTAGAGAAAGTGACAAATATTTATGAAAAAATTTGATGCAGAGATAGCGGTAGGTATTTTTGTGTTTATTGGTATAGTCTGCATGGGCTACATATCGGTAAACCTCGGAAAGATCAACCTCTGGGGGGAACATTATTACCAGGTAAAGGCCGTTTTTAGCTCCGTTAAAGGACTGAAAAAAAATACCGTTGTAGAAATATCGGGTGTTGAGGTCGGCAAGGTTAAGGATATCAAACTGGTAGATTATCAAGCGGAAGTGGAGTTGTTAATTCAGGATAACATAAAATTACAGGAAGATGCCATTGCCTCTATCCGCACGAAAGGGCTTTTAGGGGAAAAATATGTAGAAATTACGCCGGGAGGATCGGACGAGTTGGTTGGTCATGGAGGCTCGTTGCACGAGACGGAACCACCGCTCGATATTGAAAAATTAATTGGGAATTTTATTTTTGGGAAGGTAAAGGATTAAGGGAAATGAAGCACAGGAAGATAGCATTTATTGCGTTGTTGGTTTTTGTTTTTTCTAGCTACACCTCATCTTTTTTGTGGGCAGGGGAAGCCGCAAATCTGCTTATGACTACGGTAGATAAAGGTTTGGCCGTACTAAAGGACCCCGCCTTAAAGGGAAATGACAAGATACAGGAGCGCAGGCAAAAATTATGGGAAGAGATATCGTTCATCTTTCATTTTGAAGAAATGGCAAAAAGATCCCTTGGCGTGTATTGGAAAGACCGCTCAGCAGAAGAAAAGAAGGGGTTTGTTGAATTGTTTACCGAGATACTCAAAGAATCGTATGTCGGAAAAACAGACACCTATTCCGGCGAAAAAGTTGCTCTCGTGAGTGATAAAATGGACGGCAAATATGCCTGCGTGCAAACCAAGCTGGTTACCAATAAGGGAACCGATGTATCTGTGGAATATCGGATGCTCAACAATCAAGGCGATTGGAAGATATATGACGTGATCATTGAAGGGGTTAGCCTTGTTAATAATTATCGCAGTCAATTTAACAGCATCTTAACAAAATCCTCGTACGCGGATCTCGTCGTACGCATAAAAGAAAAGTCCAATAATTAGGAGCAAGAAAGGAAATGAGAACATCTGCGGTATTGAAATGCGTCGTCCTTACGTTTGCATTTTTGTTTTGGGCATGTTTTGGTGAAGGTACATTCCCCGCAGCATGGGGGGATTCTGTGGCAGTAGAACGTGACGTCGTCCCTTCCGATGAGGATGTGTCCGGTAAAGCCGTAGAAAAGGAAGCCACATCCGTTGGAGTGGTGATAGATGCGGCCTTTGGCAAAGAACCGTCTCCTATCTCGTCGAATTCGCCTAACGGAGAAAGCGAAGACGGTGGCGGAGTTGCAGATAAAGCCGTTACGGAAACCCCGCTAGAGGGAGAAAATACCGGCAAAGTAGGAATGGTGGTTGCATCTTCAGCGGCAAGCGAACAAAGTCTTGCGGTAGAGGGGAAAGCGAGCAGTGCGGCTGGGGATAAACAGGCCGTGGCAGGCGTAGCCGCAAGCGAAGGTAGTAATAATGGTGAAGAGCCGACGTTTGGAGACACAGAATCGCCTCCCGTAAAAGATTCATTGCCGTCTTTCAACAGGACGATGTATAACGTCAATGATAAAATCTATTATTATGGATTGAAACCCGCTTACAAGGGGTACAACTTCATTGTACCGGAAAAAGCGCGTGTAAGCGTCAGGAATTTTTTCACTAACTTAAAGATGCCGGTACGCTTTTTTAACTGCCTTTTTCAGGCAAAATTTGCAACCGCCGGTATTGAAATGTCCAGGTTTTTGATAAATAGCACCATCGGTCTGGCAGGTTTTTTTGACCCGGCAAAATCACAATTTAACATGGAAATGCACGACGCGGATTTTGGTCACAAGGTATCATCCGGCACGTACATCAACTGGCCGATCATCGGGCCTTCTACGGTGCGAGACACGGTAGGGTATGTAGGCGATCTTGCTTTAAACCCGACAACGTGGGTTTCGTTTTTCTTCCTCACCCCAATAGAAAGCATTGGAAGGGGTGCCTACGAAACGGTTAACGACACGTCGATTGATAAGGGAGCCACGTATGAAAGCATAACGGTGGGTGCTGTTGATCCTTATGTTGCCTTGCAGGATGCTTACGTACAGAACAGAAACAAGAAGATTAAGGAATAAAACGATGAAGATGCTTCTGATTGTAAGAACGACGGAATGCAGCTCCAGTTGCTAATAACAATCAGACAACCTTTACTTGAAACCATGTAGAGACGCATATAGCTATGCGTCTCTACAAAGGTTGAAATTCACAAACGCCAAATTAATCCAAACGATGTAATTTGCATATACCATCCCAAAAACCCGCTTAGACAAAATACAAATTCCCGTACAATCAAGGTGTTGTCGGGGCGTTACACGATTAAAAGCCTTGCTGAAGATATCACTCCTGCTTCTAAAAGAGTCCCTTTAAACAATCATTCTGTGCAAAATATCATGGTAATCAATCTCGCAAAACGAGCATCGGGTAAACAATGGATTTGTTTGCTCTGGATACTAAACCTCCTGACATTACTCCATTGCACCGGATGTTCCACAACCTCCAAAAGCACTTTAAACGTTAACTTGGACGATTCCTTTCACCAAGTCAAGACTGTTGCGGTATTACGTTTTGATGACAAAGCCATCCAGCAAGAAGGGGTACAAGGGTTTGTTGTTCAATCAATACCGAATCCCGATGCCGGTGAGATACTCGCGGAGATTTTTACCAATGAATTATCAAGGGTATGCACCTATTCCATTTTAACCCGCGGAGAGGTTAAGGATAGAATAAGGGCGAGCGGGGTGAAGGAGAGAACCCTCACCGGCCAAAAGGATTTTGCCGCCCTGCAGAAGACGTTAAAAGTAGACGCCATAGTCTTTGGTAAAATAGATGCATTCGGCATAAAGAACATGCCTATTTATGAGCGAGGAATTGCCGCTTTCAGCGCAGAATGCATTGACATTAGAAATGGGAACGTTGTATGGTCCGTTGAAGTAAACAGAGGCGAACCATACAAAAATGAAATCGAAGTGGCAAAAGAAATGACCAGGAAATTAATGGAACAATTAAAAGACGACCTAAAAAAATAGCAATTTCTCCTGTATCTCAATTTGAATAGGATCGTTTGTAAGCAATGAATGGGTTTTAACGGTATTCCGGTTATGTGAAAACAAAGATTCCCCCGTCCGCCATTGTCGTTTTCACTTGAATGTCATAGATATGGCTACTATAATTAAACGCATTAAATATAACTGTTACTATCTTTTTAACTGAATGTCATAATATTTCCAACCTGCAAAACAACCTTATGAAAGAAAACCAATCAACCGACATTGCCTTTGCAAAGGAAGTGCTGCTTCTTGAATCGGAGGCAATAAGGAACCAGATTGACCGCCTTGATATTCGTTTCCAACATGCGGTTGATTTGATTTTTAACTGCAAGGGACGGGTGGTGGTTACCGGCATCGGCAAGGCGGGAATTATCGGACAAAAGATTTCTGCAACCCTGGCAAGCACGGGAACACCCTCGTACTGGATTCATTCGTCTGAGGCAAAGCACGGAGACCTTGGGCGTATTGTTGCGGACGACGTTGTGCTTGCCCTTTCCAACAGCGGTGAAACGGAGGTAGTTGCGCCTCTGCCTTTTATAAAGCAGATCGGCGCAAAGGTGATTGCCATCACGGGGAACGGCAAGTCTACCCTGGCAATACACAGCGACGTGGTGCTTGACATCGGAAAGATTGAAGAACCCTGCCACTTAGGCCTTGCCCCTTCGGCCAGTTCCACCGCCATGCTTGCCTTGGGCGACGCATTAGCCCTCACAATTTTCAAGAAGCGAAACCTTCGGAAAGAAGACTACGCCTTTTATCACCCCGGAGGCGAGCTTGGCCGAAAATTACTTACCGTGGAAATGGTCATGCGAAAAGACGAAGAGAACCCCGTTGTCCACGAGGACACGCTGTTGCTTGACGTTCTTAATATTATGACGGAAACGGCAGGCAAGCCAGGCGCCGTAAGCGTTGTGGATAAGGGAAAAAAGCTCGTGGGCTTCTTCACCGACGGCGACCTGCGAAGGCATTTAATGGATGGCATGTCTGTCCTGCGATGCACCATAAAAGAGGTAATGACACGGTCTCCCAAGGTAGTTCACGCCCATTGCCTGGTTGCCGAAGCATATAAAATATTAAAAGATTATAAAATTGACCAAGTTCCCGTGGTGGATGATTCCAACGTCCCCATTGGTATTATAGACGTGCAGGATTTGCTGGAAGTTGGTTTGTAATGCTTAACGAGGCAACGCCTCAAACCGATTAAAAACGTTTGGTATTTTCAACAATGAAAAATATAAAATGGGTAATCATGGACGTTGATGGCGTCTTAACTGACGGCCGCATTTTTCTGGATTCCCGTGGAAATGAAATGAAGGCATTTCATGTGCTGGATGGCACCGGCATTGCCTATCTGCATCGCGCAGGCATTAAAACCGCCATACTCAGCGGCAGGACGTGTGAAGCGGTAAACCACCGGGCAAAAGAGTTGAATATCGAAGTGGTATACCAAGGGATAATAAATAAGATAGACGCGTACCACGATATCCTGGAAAAGCACGCGCTACGGGATGAGGAGATATGCTATATCGGTGACGACCTCATCGACCTCCCCATCTTCTACCGCGTGGGGTTTCCCGTTGCCGTAGCCAACGCCGTCCCGGCTGTAAAACACCAGGCCTTGTTCGTTACCAAGGAAAGGGGGGGACACGGCGCCGTAAGGGAGGTTGTGGAAAAGATACTCAAATACCAGGGCAAATGGCACCTTATTATGGAGAGGTATCAAAGGCATCCGTAAGTCGGCGAGGCTAGGCCGCAGACTGAGAATAAGCTACTGTGGAAACGTATAAGTGGAAATACTGACGGGTTTATAACGTGTAGTTGCAAGACAAAATCCGCCGATGACGTTATGTTCTATTCTCAGGGTGGTCTTTTATCTTACACGGCAACTAATGCCTGCTCAACCTCTATCGGCAACTCAATCAAAACAAAATGGCTACCGTGATACAAATAATCTTCACCGCTCTCATCTATTATCCGCAAATAGCCATCTTTCGCCGCTTCTTCATCCGGTAGTACTTCATATAATTTTTTTACAATCAGCGAGGCCGCATAATCCGTGTTGTCAATACAAATGGCAAAATGTCTTTTCCGTGTATTCATTGGCTAATCCAAATAATGCTTTATTTTCATATCTTTTTGACCCACGCCATGCGCTTCGTACCAGTGCAGTTCAACCCGCCTCAGCCGACCATTATGCAGTTTCACATAAGCGCTACCTTTTAATTTTCTCCAACGGCCATGGCCATAAACCTTTTGTAAATAGGCCAAGTCCCGAATACCGGTTCCAACGGCAACAATTTCAATATCTTCAATTTGACTGACAATATCAAATTTCACTGCAACACTTTAGCATAAACCGCTTGAGAAAAAACAACGGATTAATCCCCGTTGTTTTGAATGATTTGTTGGGTGTCCTCAGATTGACTTTGCCTGCCACCCTGCCCTGCAGGTGGCTGTTGTGGTGGGGGTGTAGTCGGCCGCTCATTTACACAGCCCTTTTTTGAGACCCTTCATTGAAATTTTGAGTTTCCGATTGAGAGATAGCTCTATCTTCTTCACTTCTCATAGCTTTTTTTCTCCTTCCATATTATTTTTGGATCAATTGACAAAGTTCTACACTCTATTGATATATCCTCTCTTTTACGTGATAGATATACTGCTCCTACTTGGTACAAACATTCTCCTGAATCATTGTTGTAAATTGAAACATCTCGTAATAAAAGTTCGGCGTCCTTTGAATCATCTGAAAATGCCTGAACCCAACCGTCGTAAATAAGATTGTTTTTATGGTCACGGACTGCGACCCAAACAGTCCCCTTAATGTTGAGCATATAACCCCAAACATCAAGTTCTCCAAATTTTTTAGTTAAACCTATAAACCGAGCGCATCTAATCTATTAAGAACCTTGTATCTCGCTAAAACAGAAATGAATGCACCCAAAATAATTGCAATGACTGATACGATTGCAATTTCACGATAAGAGAATGGTAAATTTGAGTTGGTCAGGCTACGAAGAAACAATACGACTGAAGTATAAAGAATTTTGCGTCTCTCGGTCGATGGATAGTTAAGCCATCAACGATGTATGCACATAAGATGCCTGGGAAGAAAAGCAATAACATTTTGAAAGCAAATTCATATATATTCATAGTGAACTGCTATGGATTACTTAACCGTTGAGTTATAGGAAAGGCGCTTAAAAAAAAGGGCTACCCAAGCTATCTCTAAAAGCGTTTAACGAAATACTTGTGGGTATGCGTCTCCGCCGTTATCAGCCTATTGCCAACAAATCACGTTTTCGATGATTAAACCCGCAAATACAGGGAATTTGCCCTGTGTTTTTCGAAAAAAAGAAGCTTGCGGCTATCACGCAAACCGTTACTATTTCCTAGATTTGGCTTTCTTTTTAGTGGCTGGTTTTTTGGTGGCAGACTTTTTGGCGGTCTTTTCCTTTTTGGGTTTTGCTATGGGGGTGGGGTTGCAGAGCATCTCCCGTTTTGCCGATAGCCGTCCACAGGAGCTACAGGAATACTTTAAATTGACCAGCTTGGGGGCACAGATGTGTCTGGGGTCGCCTGTTGTTGTGCCGCAAGACTTGCATACGTACGCTATAACCGGATTGCAAAGGTGTCCTTTATCGGTCGTAGTCAAACCACATGATCCGCAACTATAAACGTTCCCCATACCATCTTCTCCTTCTATAATTGTTTAAACCCGTAATTAGGTAAATAACGCTATTTTATGGCATGACGTATACTGAGTGACTTGATTACTCATGGCTGCTATTACCAGCAGGGGCGTTGACCCATTTCCCGCATTTATCTTTAAATAAAGTACCCCCAAGGGGATTTGAACCCCTGTCTTCAGGCTGAGAACCTGACATCCTGGGCCACTAGACGATGGGGGCTAAGAAAAAACAGGTACTCTATTTCAGATAAAGGCGCTCTGCGACCTTATTTAAAATTCACGAATAGAAAAATACTATATTTACCCTGCGATGTCAATGAAATTTCATTTATTTATGGATTACTCTTTCGCCGGCCTTTGTAATTTCCATTTTTCCAAAATCTTCCATTACGCTTAATTCCGCGGAAGTAAAGACCGGTCCGTCAAGGCACACCCGCTGTCCGCTGCAATCACACTGGCCGCATAGCCCAAAACCGCATTTCATGTACCGCTCTAGGGAGGCCTCGCATCCGACGCCGTAGCGGTTGCACAATTCCACCACTCTATACAGCATCTTTTCGGGACCGCAGGCATACACCTTCTGAAATGTACGGCTTTTTAGTTGTTCCGGCAGCAAGTCGATAACCGTTCCCCGTAGTCCAAGAGAGCCGTCGTCGGTACATACCTTCATGCCTCTGAAACGGTTTTGATAAATGATTCCGGAAGCGGTTCGCGCCCCCTGTAGTATCGTTATATCGGGTAATCTATCCGCAAGGGTGGCAAGCGAGGCCATTCCGATGCCGCCGCCTACGGCGCACGCGCCCGGTTGTAAATCGAAACCTCTGCCATAAGGCCCGCGGATACCGAACGTCCCGCTTATTTTCATATCGTGGAGGGACTGCGTAAATATGCCCCTTCTCAGTACGGAAATGCCTGCAACGTCGTTTTGGAGGTAGGATACCGCAAAAGGTTTTTCGTCAAGAAGCGGCAGCCACACCATGACAAACTGCCCCGGCTCAAATCGAAGATTTCCTTTGGAGAAGAAGAACGTCTTTACGTCCGGTGATTCTTCCCGGATATCACAGATTTTTACCATTATCGGTTGTTCAATCATGAGCAACTCCTACAATCTCGTTAATGTTGGTAATGCCGCGTTCCTGCATCCAAAAGGCCATCTCATCGGATATTTTCTTAAATACGTCAATACCCCGGTAATAAATGGCAGACCCAACCCCAAAAGCTGACGCCCCGGCCATCATTATCTCAATGGCGTGCCTACCCGTGGAAATTCCCCCCACGCCGATAATGGGGATTTTAACGGACTGGTACAAATCATATACACATCGTATGGCAATGGGTCTCAGGGCATCCCCGGTAACGCCGCCCACCTTAAAGCTCAGAATAGGCCTTTGCGCGTCTATGTTAATGAGCATACCGGGACCCATAGAGTTAACCGCCGTAATGGCGTCCGCGCCGGCGTCTTCTGCTGCCTTCGCAACGGAGCAGAGTTCGGGTATGCTTGGTGATAGTTTGATGAATATCGGCAGACTGGTGGCCTTTCTTACCGCAGCAGTTATGTCGAAGGTGGCCTGCGGCGTGCCTTGCCCGGCAAGTAGCCCGAAGCCGGGCGTGTGCGGGCAGGAGAGAGGTATCTCTATCGCTGAAAATTTTTGAGCGGAAAGGCCTTCAACCACCCTCACGAAGTCCTCTTTTTGTGTGCCGATCACGCTGGCTATCACTGGCGCGCCTATCTCATTCAGTTGGGAAAATTCTTTTGCCGCCGCCTCAACACCAGGGTTTGAATAGCCAACGGCGTTTAGCATACCGCCTTCGAAGGTAATGACCGTAGGGTTTTTGTGGCCCTCCCTCGGCTCCTTGCTGATGGACTTTATCGTCACGGCCCCGGCGCCATTTTCAACCATGCGTTTTAGCAACGCCCTGGTAGTCCCCAAAATCCCCGACGCCAGGATGCCGGGATTATTTAATGGGATGTTACAGAGATTGACTGATAAGTTTATTTTAGACATTATCGTTTTTTAGATGAAGACAAATGAGCCGTTGAAGAAAATTAGGAATTAATTATAGCATTATTGTTACAGAAGTATAAATGCAAAAAATAATTTTACCTGTTTCCCCATGATTTAAAGTTTTTCTTTGTGAAAAATGGTGTTGATACCCTTATTGGCGGGATATATAATTCATTCATGCCATCATTACAAAAGTGTAAAAAAATATTCCGGGAGCAGGGTGTTAAGGGTATCTATAACAAGTTGTGGTATATCCTGACGTTTGGAAAAGAAGCCCCCCGTAAGCTCATTTTAAAAACCCTCTTTCCCTATTTGCTCCATCTGCCACGACTAATCGAGGTGGAGACGACCACCCGTTGCCATCTGAAATGCGTGATGTGCGAACACACCTACTGGAATGAGGTTGAGAGGGATATGTCATACAACGAATTTGTTTACATCATCAGGCAATTTCCCAGCCTGAAGTGGGTGGGCATGACGGGGATCGGGACGAGTTTCCTGAACAAGGATTTCTTGCGGATGATTGAGTATGTCAAGTCCAAAAAAATTGACGTTGAAATATACGACTCCTTCCACCTCCTGACAAAAGACCGGGCAAAGGAATTGGTGCGGCTGAAGGTTGATAAGATCATTGCATCGATTGACGCCGCAACAGCGGCAACCTACGAGAAAATCCGTGTTGGTTCAAACTTTGAACAGGTGAAGCAAAACCTTTCCGATTTCTTTGATATCCGCCGTGCGGCAGGGCAAATCTACCCGCAGGTGGTCTTTCATTACATCATCTCCAACTACAATTTGCATGAAACGGAAAAATTTATCGAATTGCTTTACGATGTGACACGCGGCAAGGAACGCCCCTCCGTTTTCTTTACGAGCATTCTCCATCAATACAAGGAAATTGAAGGACTCCCCACCGTTATTCCCGATGAAATTGTGGAGGCCACCAACCGCAGGGCGTTGGAGCTGAACGTCCTGGCCGCCTGGAACAAGAACGTCCCCCGGCGAAAGGCGGACATTAGCAACTGCACCTACTGGAGTATGCCCTTTATTTTCGTAGACGGCACCGTTATACCGTGTTGCGCCGGTAACGAAGGGAACCGCCGTGAATTTCAGCGTAAATACGCTATGGGAAACATTTTCCAAACGCCCTTTAAACAAATATGGAAATCACTGAAATATTCCCAATTCCGCAACCGCGTGCATAATAACGTTGTCCCCTTGCAATGCCAGTATTGCCCTTCATTCCATGTCTTGCCATATCATGATGACCCCGGAGAACTCCAACTGTGGGAGGGTACTGCGTGATTTTTGCTGTAGGACGGAAATTTGAGGACAATAAAATGAGAACGATATCGATTTTAAAAAAATTATTGGTGTTATCGAAAGTTGCGGGTTACAGGTATATAATGTCAACGATTATTATCTTTTCTTTGTTTATTCTCATGCCGGCTGTTTCATATTCTTCAGAGCAATGGGCCGCCAGATACAGCGGACCGGGAAATGGTCAGGATGAGGCTGCTGCCATAGCTGTAGATGCAGATGGGAATGTCTATGTGACCGGGAATAGTTTTGGAACCAATGAAACCAGGCTTGACTATGCAACAATAAAGTATGATGCGTATGGCAATCAGCAATTAGCGGTAGATGCATCCGGCAATGTCTATGTGACCGGCTACAGTGATGGAACCGGCGACTATACATATGACTATGCCACGGTAAAGTATGACGCAAATGGCAACCAGCAGTGGGTTGCAAGATACAATGGGCCGGGAAATGGTTGGGACCAGGCTGTTGCCATAGCGGTAGATGCCTCAGGCAGCGTCTATGTAACCGGGACAAGTTATGGTGGAACTGCCACCGGTGTTGATTATGCAACGATAAAGTATGACACCGATGGCAATGAGCTATGGATTGCCAGACACAACGGACCGTTGGGAAACGGCGGTGATTATGCTGCTGCCTTAGCAGTGGATGCCTCAGGCCATGCCTATGTAACCGGGTCGAGTTATGGTGGACCCGTCAACAGGAGTGATTATGCGACTATAATGTATGATGTCAACGGCAACGAACAGTGGGTTGCAAGATATAACGGATCGACAAACAGAGATGATTATGCTGCTGCCATAGATATTGATGCGACTGGCAATGTCTACGTAACCGGGTCGAGTTATAGAACCTGGAGAAATAAATCTTCTGCCTATGCAACGATAAAGTATGACGCCAATGGCCTCCGGCAATGGGTTTCCAGATACAACGGGCCTGGAAAAGATTTTGATGTGCCTACTGCCATAGCCGTAGATCCATCGGGCAATGCCTATGTAACCGGCAATAGTAAGGGAGACGGCACCGGTTCTGACCTGGCAACGATAAAGTATAATGCTGATGGCCTACAACAATGGGTAGCAAGATACGACGGTCCGGCAAGCAGGAGAGATGAAGCTTATGACTTGGCAGTAGATGCATCCGGTAATGTCTATGTTACCGGGCATGCGAATGTGTCTGTTTTTATTAGCGACTATGTAACTATAAAGTATCGTACTAATGGCTCTCGGCAATGGATAGCAAGATACAACGGACCGGTAAATGGTGATGATCGGGCTTTCGGCATAGCTTTAGATGCATCGTGCAATGTCTACGTGACCGGACATAGTAACGGGTTTAATGACACATGGGACTATGCCACAATTAAGTATTCGGAAGACATACATGTATGCGCTGATGCCCCGTGACCGACCGTCAGGTAATACAAGGCGTTAGCGTGCCTTGGAGTAGGGTCACACTTAAAGCTTAAAAAAACACTATAATAACGCAACGGGGAACCAACACAGTTACAAATTAATCCTAAAACCAGCAATAATAATATTTTGTGAAAGAGAATCGAATTCCCCTGTAAGCAAATCACCTTTGAGGTGTACGTTCATAATGCTGAATTTTTTTACCTTACACTTCCGACTTGTTTGGATTGTGAAACAATGATTACCATTCCCGAACAATTCAAGCCTTACCTTTCGTCTCTGCTTAGGGATACGCCGGTTTTACCGCCTAATGCGTCAAAGGATGACTGGGACAAGCTTCTGATTGCGCTAAAAAACCAGTGGGTATCCCCCTTGCTTTACTGGAAGATTACCACCCGCTCCTCTACGTCTCTTCTTCCGCATCACGTGGTAGAACATTTAAGAAATGCCTTCCTGTGGAGCAGGTTTCGAACAATGCAGATGGAAAAACAATTGAGCGTGTTGTTGAATGCCTTTCAGCACGCCGGTATAGATATCCTGATACTAAAAGGACCTGCCCTTGCTCGATCGGTATATCCCGATCCGGCAACAAGACCGAGCAGCGATTTAGATATCCTGATCAAACCTTCTCAGGTTGAACGCGCCGGGGTGTTATTGCAGGAACTGGGCTATCTACTCGAGACAAAAAGATTCATGCCTTTTTTAAAAAATATTTATAAGGACGAAATCTTTAAACCTACCGGAAAAACACGTAATCTCCGTGGAATAGAGCTGCACTGGGATTTGTATCTTTTACATGGAACAACACGTGAGGTTGGCGTTGAAGACCTCTTCCAAAGGGCCGTTGCGCTAAAAACACCTTCACTGACGATGAGCATCCTGCACCCGATAGACGCACTAATGTATTCCGCAATTAACATAAGAAATCATCTTCCGCATAATCGGCTGACCTGGATTTATGATACGGCACTGCTTGCCGGACAACTCAGCAATGCCGATGACTGGAAGATACTACAATGGCGATGCGTTGAGTGGCGAGGGCGCAATGCCATGGAAACCGCGTTAAAGCTGGCCAGAGACTGGGCGGGTACTTCTATACCCTTTGGATTTGACGATTTTTCCCAATGGCCGGCGCCGGCATCCGTTGAATTAGCCCGCCATAGCAGACCTGACATGGGGCACGTGTGGTTAACCGGTGGGGTGTTAATTTATGTAATAAGAACACTCAGATTTGATTTTGTTTCTTCAATCTTTTCAATGGTTACCGGCATGTTCACCCTGCTGTTTCCAAGCGCTGATTATATCCGCGCTTCCTACCCCCCGGCACATCAATGGCTGCTGCCGTTGTCATACGTGCGCAGGTGGTTGAATTGGGGAAAGATGTGGTTACAGAGGTAGTATAGACACCCTTCCCGGCATCGCAAGACAGCAACCAAAAAAGGGTTCTCATCACAAAGAACACGAAGGTTGCAAAGAATGGTTTATTATGAAACGCCACTCTATTTTTTCATCCCCAACCGTTCATAGATTGTTTTGAAATCCAGTTCGCGCTCTACTACCTCGGCCGCGCGCTGCACCTTGGATTTACTGTGCAGGCTGACGTATCCAACAAGACCTTCGCAAATCTCGACTGCCGAGGCTGTATCCGCCCGCACAACCATAACCGGCACGCCGGATTCCTGCGCCCGTCCCAAAATAGAGGCGTCGGGATACAATTCTCCGGTAAGGATGAGGCATTTTGTAGATGTTTCAAGGGCCGCCAGTTGGATGTCACTTCTGTCCCCGCCGGTAATGACCGCTTTGTTGTCTATCTTTCGGAAATAGCGTAGGGCGCTTTCCATGTTCATTGCCCCAATCATGAAGTGTTCAACCAACTCGTCCAATTTGTCATTACAACAAAGGACCTTACCGTTCAATGCCGTAACGATTTCGCGAATGGGAACGGCTCCAAGGATGGGGTCTTTTTGCACAACACCCAGCGTTGTAATGCCGTTTTTCTTTAGGAAGGGTACCAGCGTCTCACGCACGTGATTTATCTTTGCCGGAGGGACTATGTTGAACACGACGCCCAGTAATTGGTCGCCAAGCATCCTTGACGCATAGAAAAATCCATCCAGGGTATCAATGCCGGGTTGCAGTTTATCCACAAATATTACCTTAGCATTGCTTGCCTTGATAAAATCCAACTCTGAAAAGAGCAGGCAGGTGCCGCTGGAGAGCCTGCCAAGACCCCTGGAAATTATTACATCCTGCCCTGTGGCGGCCTGGTTAAAGGCGGTCATGGTCTTTTGGCGAATATTCAATTCCTCGCCCTGCGTCATGCGGGTGATGAGGTCTTCGGTCAGCACCACGGGACAGATCGACTGGGGTGGTTCGTCCACTTCCAGCGACTTGGAAAGGAATACGGCGTCTTCGTCAGTTACAATTCCATCCACAAGCACCGGTGAAATCCCAACGGGTTTAAAGTATCCGACACGGTATCCATCCCTTTTAAATTTCAAGCCGAGACCGAGACAGATGAGGTTTTTCCCGGAAAAGGGTGTGACGGATGCTATAAAAATGGATATCATGATATGCCCCCTTTTTGTTATGAAAAATTATTCCAGCGCCAATCTCGCGTCTATGGCTATCGCCCCTTTCCCTTCAGGAAACACTACGAGCGGATTTATGTCCACTTCCATAATTTCAGGGAAATCGGTAACCATCTGGGAAAGTTTTAAAAGACTGTCAATAATGGCGCCGAGATCGGACGGCGGTTCACCCCGGACGCCTTTTAAAAGAGTAAATGCCCTAATCTCGCGGATCATCTCTTCTGCATCGCGTGCGTCAATGGGCGCGACCCGAAACGAAACGTCTTTTAACGCCTCCACGTAGATGCCGCCCAGCCCAAACGTGAGCAGTGGGCCGAACTGGGGGTCGCGCGACATGCCGAGAATCACTTCCTTGCCGCCGGTAACCATCTGCTGCACCAGGACGCCTTTTACGTCGGCGTCGGGCATCAGGCGGCGCGCCTTTTGCGTGATTTCACAAAAGAACCTCCGCGCGTCTGCCGCGGTTTTTACCCCAACCGCCACCCCGCCAAAATCCGATTTGTGCAGGATGTCGGGGGAGGAAATCTTGATAACCACCGGATATCCGATTTCTTCAGCAGCGCTTGCTGTTTCTTCCTCGGAAGCGGCAAGGATGCTTCGCGGTATCACGAAGCCATAGTTGGATATTACCTGTTTTGCCTCTTCTTCGCTCAGATACCGGCGATTTTTTTGCCGAGCTTCGTTGATAAGGGTCCGGGCCGTTTCTTTTTGAGCTTGAAAGGTTTTTACCTCCCGTCCGGGCCGTTTCTGCCATTCCGTATATCGATAGGCCGTTTCTATTGCGGATATTGCGCGCTCAGGAAAGGCATAGTTAGGCACCTTTGCCTGGCAGAGTATTTTTATGCCGCTTTCAACCCGCACCCCACCCATAAATGAGGTGACTATGAGTTTGTCAGTTCGCCGGGATACCGCGGTAATGAGTTCCGCCGTTTTGTCTATCTCCGTCATCGCCTGGGGCGTCAGGATAATCAACACCACATCGACGTTGGGATCCTCCAGCGTTTTCTCAAGAACGATCTTGTATCTGTCCGCCTTTGCATCGCCCAATACGTCAATAGGGTTGTAAACACTTGCCGTAGGCGGCAAAGACGCCCGAAGAAAATCTATGGTATTTTTAGAAAGACCCGCCATTTTCAACCGCGACCGTTCCACGGCATCGGCTGCGATAATACCCGGACCACCCGCGTTGGTAATCAACGCGATGCGCTGGCCTTTCGGCAATTGTGGGGCGCTGAACACCCTGGCGCAGTCAAAAAGCTCTTCGAGGGTTTTCACCCTTAAAATCCCCGATTGCTTGCACGCCGCGTCAAACGCGTTCTCTGAACCGGCCAACGCCCCCGTATGTGAAGACGCCGCCTTTGCGCCGGCCGCCGTTCCCCCTGATTTTACGATAATCATCGGCTTTTTCCGCGTGGTCTGCCGGGAAGCCGCCATGAACTCCGCACCGTTTTTCACCCCTTCCAAATAACCCAGTATAACCCTTGTGGCGGGGTCGGCGTCCAGGGCTTTTATCATATCCACCTCATCGACGTCCGACTTGTTTCCCATACTGATAAACTTCGAGAACCCCATGCTTGCGCCCATTGCCCAGTCCAATATGGACGTGCAAAGCGCGCCTGACTGTGAGAAAAAGGCCACGTCGCCCTGAGCCGGCATACCGGCGGCAAACGAGGCGTTGAGGTTGGCCTGGGTATTAATCAAGCCGAGGCAATTGGGACCCACCATCCGGATAGAGTGCGCCTTCAGCTTCTGCAGCAGTTCCCGTTCCCGCGCCGCGCCATCAATGCCGCTTTCCTTGAAACCAGCACTGATAACGATAATCGAATCCACGCCCTTTTCAACGCAATCGTCCACGATTTTTCCCACGTACTGGGCGGGCACGATAATTACTACCAGGTCTAATTTTTCAGAAACTTCTTTAACACTGGTGTATGACTTGATTCCCAGGATATCGCCCGGATGAGGATTTATGGGGAAAATCTTACCTGCAAAACGATATTGCAGCAGATTCTTCAACAAATCATGCCCAACCTTGCCTTCTTCACGGGAAGCGCCGACGACGGCAACCGTTTTAGGTGCAAAAAAATGTTCTAGCATAATGTTATTCCGATGGTTTTTCCTCGATTACCGGTTTTTCTGGAACCACGCCTTGATTGTTTTTGGGCAATAAATCGAACATACTCCTGATCGACGTGGTCAGAGGTTTAAAAGCTAAAGACCTGCTTTGCGGTTCCAGGAAAGTACCATTAATTTCAACCATAGTCAACTGCTTTCTCACGCCGCCGACAACGTAGTCGAATATCTTTCCCACAATGGGTATCTCTGAGAAAAAATCCTTGCTGAATCCGGCAACGATTTTGATATCAATGTCCCCGGTAAGTTTTACCGTGCCCCGGCCGAGAAGCTCTACCGTATCACTGTACAGCCGTCCCTCTTCAATATTAATAATACCGTCTTTCACGTTAAAATTTATCTGTGCGGTTCGAAAGCTTTCTTTTTTAGGGATACTTAAGTTCAATATATTAAATATGCTCAAGACAATAGGCACGTCTGAAAGATGTCCTTCATCAATTTGTATTTGGCCGTCCGCGCAAATACTATTCGTGTCTGTCCCTGTTCCCTGGAAAACAATATTTCCGGAAAGTTTGCCCGACCACGTCTTATCCGTATTGGCAATTTTTTGGATGAGTTCTTTCAATTCCACGCGGGAGAAATTCATTTCTCCGCTGTAATGATATGGCTCCGTAGCCGTTTCGACGGACAACGCCCCTTCTATGTTGCCGCCGGAACACTTTGCTTCGATGTGCTTGGATGAAAACCCCTTCTTGTTGACCTCTACCCTTCCACCAACTCCCCGGAAAGGTATCTTGTATTTCCCGTCCGTAATATCGCAATCCTTCAAGTACAATTCCACGGAATAATCATTATCTTTTTGTTCTTTAAATTGCTGGAAATTGGCATTAATTTCCACCTTGCCGGCGGGACTAAGGTTTGTTAAGAGTTTTTCCCCCATGCCCTTGTCGGGCAGACTCTCCAAAAATGAGCTGGTAATATCCAGGCTCGGCGCATGAAAATTAAATATCCTTCGCCCGCTATTCATGTCATAAACACCGTTCATCTCAGAAAAGATCGCTTGGTTACCACATTGAATATACCCGCTGGCATTTTTAAACAATATGATGTTATCGCACAACTTGATTTGTCCATTTACGTACGATATGGGAAAGGGCATTTCCTGGGGTTTTACCTCCAGTCCCTTACAGGTGACCTCCAGGTAATACCGTTCCTTTTCTTCCGTTTCTTTGTTGTACTGAAAAACGACGTCCACTAATCCGTTAGGATGTGCTTTTGACCATATATATTCTCCGATTTCAGGGACGTCCTGGAGTATTTCCTGGTTAAGAAACACGTTGGGGACCGTCAAAATAAAGGTCTTTTTAGGGCCATAAAGGTCCACCTCCCCATTAAACACCGCCTGGGATGTGTAGTCGCCGCTCTTAATATAGCCAATGAGGTTTTTTAGGTATATCTTTTCCGTATTTATTTCTATGTCTCCGCTCATATTGTAGATACGCCTCGGCCACTTTTCGTACTTAATTTCCAGCCCGTTTATATTAATGGTAACGAGATAATCGCTCTTTTGCTGCCCATCTTGATTGTTAAAGGATGCCCTGCAAAAAACCTTTATCTTTCCCGAAGGTTTGTACGAATCCCACAACATCTTGCCGATATAGGGAAACCTTTGGCAAAACTCCTCGCTCATAACCATATCATTTGTGCCTATTTCTATATCAAGGCTCGGAACGTTCGGGCGGAGCCGCATGTTTAGCGAGTAATTGCCTAAAAGCGGGTCTGCCACGATGCCTTTGATGATGATATCTTCAAAAGAGCCGGCGTAAGGCACAAAGGTAACGTTAATGCCGGACACCTTAATTTCCGGACTCTGTGTCTCAGGATTTCCCTTTATATGGACTTTTAAACCCCGTAGTTCTACCCCATTGCGCAATGCTCCCGTATAAAGCGGCAAAGGCGCCCTGTCGAAATTTGCCTTTAACGCGTTCAAAAGGGACCATATATCCGTCGGCTTATCAATCGTTATCTGAGGCCCGATGACAATTGCCTGATTGATATTAAGATGCCCTTTGATAATCCCTTGTAAATCATGCTTCAAGAGCATCCTGGGAATAACAAAGGATTTCCCCAGTAAATCAGGGCATGAGCCGTCAAATGAGAGGTTGTCAATGCTGATCCCCTCCAGGAAGTCAACGTGGGCATTATCGAGCTTTGCCGTCCCAAAATCCTTCAGCAAACCCGTGATGCGATTCTTTATTGCCTCGTCTGATATTAATCTTCCAAGAAAGATATAACCAAAAACGGCCATCCCGATGAGAAAGAAAAGGACGCCGGCGATGTATATTGTTTTTTTCATGAAAGTAGGCATATAGTGATTTTGTGTAGTGGCAAGGCGCGCCTTGCCACTACCATTGGTTTGAAGTTCCTAAACGTTTAAAAATCATTAGGTATTTGTGCCGCCCCTCCGGGGCTTTAGAATGTGATAGCTCTATTTACCCACCGCTTACGCAGTGGGCTACGATTGTGTTGCCCCTGACGGGGCATACCGTTTTCAACGCATTCCCACGTGCTGCATCCCGTCAAATGCAGATTACAAACCCGGCGTGAACGTGTAGGGCGCGGCTTTAGCCTTGCCTCCCCATGCATAAGGAAACAGGCAAACCGAAAGGTCTGCCCTACGATAAGAAATGGTTTTTACTGAAAAATCCAAAAGCTTAAGATTACTGTTATTCCAAGCCTATTTCAAGCTTAAATTTCTGAGAACCATCTAATATCCGGCAGCTTTCTTACCGCTGTAAGCCACAAGGCGCGGACAAATGCGGTAATGTTATTATTGGCGGATGCGCTTCGCTTTATCCACCATGAGCACGGACAAAGATGTGCAATATTTATCCGTGCCTGGCGTAAACCCGGCCATCACGCCTTATCCAGCAATCCATCAAGGTTACTCTTTACCATTGCGTGATCACGGGGGAATGCCTCAATGGTGTAAATCTTTAAGGCCTCCCGGTAGGCGTCTATGGCCTTATTGAGATTTTCGGCGCGGTCGCCTGTCGGCAGGTCTTGATAGGTATTGCCGAGGTTGTTCATGGTCATGGCATAATCCACCGGAAATGCCTCAATGGTGAAAATCTTTAATGCCTCCTGGTAGGCATCAATGGCCTTTTTGAGGTTTTCGGCGCGGTCTCCTGCCGGCAGGCCTTGATAGGCAACGCCGAGGTTGTTCATGATCCTGGCATAACCCACCGGAAATGCCTCAATGGTGCGAATCTTTAATGCCTCCCGGTAGGCATCTATGGCCTTTTGGAGATTTTCAGCGCGATCTCCCGTTGGAAGTCTTCCATAGACATTGCCAAGACTTGTCAAGGCCGCGGCGTATCTTTCATCGGGGACTTTGTAGAAATCTTTAATCTCTCCCCTGAGCAATACCTCTTTGCCAAAATCGTCGTTTTCTTTATACAGGCCTGCAAGGGGTTTGATGATGTTTTCTACCCTGAATTGGGCATTATCAGGCGCATGCCGTAATTGTTCCTCGTAGAGGGCAATAAGTTCCTTCAGGTACGCCCTGTCCTTATCGCCCCGGAACCTGACGCGCTCATCCATCCGCATGGACTGCGCAAATTCCCTGGGCGTTACAACGGCGCCGCCTTCAAATGTGAATCGCTGGGGTATCCACGAAAAGAGGTCTTTGGCGTGCAGCATAAAGAGCCGCGCAAATGCCGGGCTGACGATGAATACCATGTTTCTGCCGAGGGCATAGATGGTCTCTCTCGACATGTTCAACTGGCGGAGAAAGTTTGCGGGGTTAGCGCCTGCGGGGGTTTCGAGGTTTCTGATGAAAAAGATATGGATGTCCGGCGACGCCTTTACCTTGTTACAAATGAGGTCTGCGGCAAACCAACAGTCACTTTTCCCGGAAAAGTCTATGGCTGCGGTCTTCTTTCCCACCTGCCCCATGGCAACGTTTATCTTCAGGAGCAGGTCGTCTATAACCGCATTGTCGGAGGCCTCCACGAGATAGAAGCCCGTATCCTTGTTTTTTAGGGCGTTCATGAGGAGACCAAGTTCCTGTGTATCCATCAGGTCTTTTGCACGTCCTGTAAAAGATTCATATCCTGTAAAAGGCTCTTTACGGCGGGATGGACGTCAAACCACTGCACCCCATTGTACTCTACCACAGCCAAGCACGAGAGGAGCAACAGCATCTTCTCGTCAAGGGAGTGGCTTTTCGTAGTAGATTTGCAGACTTCTACCAGTTTGTCATAAAGGCCATCGGTCGTAATTCCGCCCTTTTGCTCATTGGAAACAGTAATCATACCGCGATATTTAGCCTTGAGCCTTTCGAAGGCGTACCCGGCGTTTTCTTTGCAGATGGTTTGCCGTTTGCGAAAGTCGGCAGCATTTGCGGCAATCTCTATCATCTCGAAGAGGTCGCGAAAAACGCCGCCGCAGTTGTCAATCAACAGGCCGATTACGTCCTTTTCGAATAACGATGGTTCGGCACGCTTTTCTATAACGGCCTTGATGGTATCAATGCCTGCGTTAAACGGCGCTCCGTTTTTCTCTCTGACCTTTATCATCGGGAGGCTCACCATAGTGTACCTACCAGTTATGTCCGCAAGGATTGCGGTGGTCAGGGCAAACATGGACACCACAAATATCATTCGAGTGTTAAGCTCGGCGAGGATGCCGGAATGCTTGCACAATATCTCTTGCACCTTGCGGGTGTCCGCCTTGTCCATATCCTCGATAACAAGCAGGAGTCTCTGATTCTTTGCCTTCAAACCCATTTCTATTTCATTAATCAGGACGTTGCAGTTTGCCTTGAGTATGGTTACCCTCTTTTCAAGCTCATTGCGGTATACCGTCTTGTTATTACTCGACGCTCGAATGGCAGCCTTGAATTCGGCTATGAGTCCTATAAATAGCGAGAGGACGCCCTGGTTTGCCTTGATTCCGGCCTGCACCTCAAGCTGGTAGCCCGTCTCTTCCTCTTTTATTTTTGTTACATCCACCAGCCAGTCCTTTATCTGCTTGATATACTTGCTGTCGGTTGTGATAATCCTTTCCTTTACTGCCTCGCTTGCAAGCTTTTCCATCATGACCATGATGAGGTCTACGTAACTGATGTCGTTTATATCGAGTTCTTCGACAACGGAAAACTTGACGAAGAACGTGTCCCTCTCTATTTCTCTTTTCAGTCTATTCAGTTCGGTGGATTTCCCCGAACCACGGTGGCCGGCAAAGAGTATCTTGGTGTTTGACCCCTCCAGCTTTTTCTTTAATTCACTGACCCTTGAAAGGCAGTTGTCCCTCTCGCTGTCAACCGGCACGTAAAACGTGTCGAATTCGTCATTGCTTAACGGCGCCGGTGGAAATGCGGCTGGAATTTCTGATACCTTTGTTGCTCTTTTTAGCGTCGTCATGTGCTTTCCTCTCGTTTCGGTTGTTTATTGGTGACTTAGCGCGATAAATAGTAGGTTTTCGGCTTATTGTAACCTTACCAAAAGGCGGTAGTCAAGGAAGTTTTTACAGTCTTTTAAAAAATTCCTTGCCTAAAAATTTTCTTGGTGATATTATAGCACACTTACGTTTTCTTTAACGAAGATAATTTACGGCGGCATCGCCAAGTGGACTAAGGCCACGGTTTGCAAAACCGTTACCCTGGGTTCGAATCCCAGTGCCGCCTTTCATCTTCCAGCCACGAATGTACCCGAATCTACACGGATGGAATGGGGAAAAGTAGCCTTTCCGGAGAAATGCAAAAAAACCATCTCCGATGTGACTGCAAACACCACTCAACAGTTCTCCCTCCTCCACGCTTAACTGATAGGGTAGACGTGTGGCTATGGGCCGGTAATACTTGGGCGAGTGGTGGAATGGCAGACACGAAGGACTTAAAATCCTTTGACCGTTAAAGGTTGTGTGGGTTCGACTCCCACCTCGCCCATATTTGGACATAGTACGAACAAATGGTGTTTGTCCATGCCTTCCCTTGTAACACAACAGTTAAAAAGTTAAACCGGTGAACTATTACAACAAAAGTGCTACGGAAGGGAACCTATTTCATAATGAGTTTGTTTACATTGCACGGTGTAACTACTATGGGCGCTAAAATTCAAAAATATCTCCTGGTGAAACCAAAGGCGGCAATTGACATAGACCCGGAGGTTTATGAGGCGCTGAAGCAAATTACCCTGAATAACCCACGGCTGACTGTTAATCTCCTCATTGATATTGCACTGGACTTTATTGCAAACCAAAAGGAAGAAGACCTGCTGAAACTTATTGCTGCGTATTATGGAAGAAAACATACCACACACCCCTCTATGTAATTAAAATTCCCGTTAGTTCTTACCAAAGTATCTTTCATGTAAGGAGTAGTTTTATGACAAGAAGAATTACTGTTTTTATGATGTTTTCCGGCCTGCTCGCCTTATCCGCTTTGAATTGCGGGAAAAACGAGCCGGGCAACGTTCAGACAAGCGGCAAGGTCGATGAAAAGAACTTTGCCGACGTTCACAAGAATGTAACCTTTAAAAAGGATGACAAAGAGAAGATGCACAGCGCGGCGGTGGCTATGGATGGTGGCGGACACGGTTCCAGCCTTCCCAGCAAAAAGGAAAAAGCAGACACAAACAAGGTGATTGCCACGGTTAACGGCGAAAAAATCCTTCGTAAGGAATTGGATGCGATCCTGAGCCGGTTTGAACAACATGTTGACCCCGCCGCAATTCCTTCTATGGAACTGCAAATTACCGATAGGCTTGTTGCGCAAACTTTATTAAGACAATTTGTGTTGGAAAAGAAGTTGACCGTTGCCGATGAGGTGGTGGACAAAGAAATCGCCAAGATGCGTGACAACATTAAAAACAATCCTGCCACAAAGGACAAGACCTTAGAGCAGTTTTTGGAGTTTCAGGGCAGCAATATCGGTGAATTGAAGACGGCAATCGGTATGTCTGCCGCCATTGAAAGTTATGTCACCAAAGACGTTGATGATAAAAAGATGGAAGAGCATTTTATGAAAAACATCAGTAATTATAATGGAGAAACGACGACTGCCAGCCATATCCTGGTTGATACCAAGAACATGAAGGAACAGGATGAGTTTGATAAGGCAAGGGCAAAGATTGATTCTATTAAGAAAGAACTGGATGGTGGGGCTGATTTTGCAGAATTGGCAAAGAAGTATTCCGACTGCCCTACGGGGAAATCCGGCGGAGATCTGGGGGCATTCCCCCGGCGCGGCGCTATGGTGGACGCCTTTGCAAGCGCAGCTTTTGCGACAGAGGTGGGCAAGATCAGCGACCCGGTTAAGACGGAATTTGGATATCACATCATAAAGGTCACCAACCGCACCCCTGCAAAGGACGCAAGTTTTTCAGAGGTAAAAGGCATGGTAAAAGAAGAGTTGGTGGGTATAGCGATGCGCGATCTTATAAAGGACTTGAAGGAAAAGGCGAAGATCGAGGTTAGCTTGTAATGCAAGGGGCGTTGTTTGAGTTGTAAATTATAGTGTGGCTCTGGCGGGTTCAGATTTGTAACCTGAACCCCGCTTGTGTGTAGTAAAATTCGTCATGCCGTGATTACGGTAATAACCAGTTAGAGGTTGTTTACAAAAGGGGGGGCATGGAAACGGATAGTAAATTGCCATTAACACAGTCTTTTTGTAAACACGTCAAAAACTTATTGCCATACTCGTTTGTTAATACATTAATTCTTCTGATGGTGGCGTTTACCGCAGTTTTCTCAATTGCTGAAATTGCTGCTCGTGAAAGTGTGCTGTCCATAATCAGCGGTCAAATATCAACACGCAAATCTGAGTTCGTGGAGCAAAGCAGGGAAAGTAGCATTACACAACTTGTGGGTACAGCTACGGTTAACGTTGACCGCGCAGATGCAATGCGGTATATGCTGAATGAGATACAGTGGCTTGAAGGGACAAAACAAGAGGTTCAAACGCTTATAGCGCTTGGCTCTGACGAAGAAAGTCATATTCTCAGAAACGTGCGTAGGAGCTATATTGACAAGGGCGGTACAGGCGGTACAGGCGGTACAGAAGGATTATCGCTCCTAACGAGCTTCATCCGTAAAAGTACTGCGAGTCTTCTCATGCTCAGTTCCGATCAATTACTTGCTATTGCTATAATGGCCTGTGGATCAATCGGAGCGATGATCACTGCACTGAGAGGAGATAGTGCAATGACACTTCGATCGTTATCACTAGGTCTTGCATCTGGATTTGTTGTTTATCTGGCTATTAAAGGTGGAAAACACGTTTTTCTTCTGCAAACACAAGGAGAACTTGTCACATTCAATCCTTATGGCAGCGGGTTTGCGGGCTTACTGAGCGGTTTGTTTACCGAAAAGGCACATCAGTTGCTCACTACAATTATTGATGACTTTGCGGCAAGACTTCGAGCCGCTTCCGGTGGAAAGCAATAATGTCTTTTGGCGTAGTGGTTGCGCAGTAAGCTGTAGTGCTGTCTATCCCTGTGTTTGATGGGAAAATGCGCTGTCCCATAGCTCAATGTTAGCTTTTAATGAAATTGAAAAATGATATACAAAATAGAGTTCAAACCTCAATCTTTAAAAGATGGAAAAAAAATATCCAAAAGAGAACTTGAACGTATTTTTGAAAAAATTGAAGCATTAAAAGAAAATATGTTTGGTGACGTTAAACACCTAACAAACACAGAACCAAACTACAGATTACGAGTCGGCGATTACAGGGTTTTATTTGAAATCGAGGGAGACGTTATTGTAGTTTATCGGATTAGACATAGGAAGGATATTTATAGATGAAAGGAGGGAATTTATGATTACCCTACATCCAAATATTTTAGAACAAAACGGGAAAAAACAATTTGCAGTTATACCCTATGAGGAGTTTTTAAAAATACAGGAAGAGCTTAATGATTATGAAGATTTTAAAGAATTGCGCCAAGCAAAAAAGGCAGAAAAAAATGCTCCAACAGTAAGCCTGGAAGAAGCAAAGAAAGAGTTAGGACTTTGATCGAACCAAACATTTTAGCAATGGCAGACGCTGTTTTATGAAGGATGTAATTTAATACTATTCAAATGGACATCGCCCAGTCTCTCATTTATTTATCGGTTATTTTATATTGGTCCTGCATAGGGGCGTATACCGTCTATTGGGGCATTGGCTTTACCCGGTGGAAAATACGCTTTTACGTTTTACTCGGTATCATCCTCGTTCACGTTGCTGCAACCACGCTCCGCGGCATAGCAATAGGATATTTCCCGCTAACCAACAAATTCGAATCATTTAGCGCCTTTGCGATAGCTACGTTTATTATTTTGCTCATTTACTCGAAGACGGAGAGCCGTATCTATCGCCTGACCTTGTTTGGCGTCGGATATGGCTTCTTCTGGGGGGCAGCACTCTTCCCCAAAGGTTTGAGCTACGCCCCGCCGCTCATGCTTACCATCTGGTACGTGCTGCATGTGCCGCTCTCGTTTTTTTGTTATGCCCTGTGGGTTAGCGCTATGGCGGCGGCAGTTGCACGGTGCTTTACACCGGGTGAAAAAAAGCGGTATGACCAGATTATTGACGATGGTTTTCAGTATGGGCTTATCGTCTTTTCCATTTCGATGATCTTTGGCGGTTTGTGGGGCTTTGTCGCCTGGGGGGCTTATTTCCTCTGGGATGCAAAGGTCGTGTGGTCCGTTATTATATGGTTTTTTTATGCGACGTGTCTGCACCTGGACTACTGGCCTGCGGCAAAGAGATTTAAACCGCTTGTGGCCATACTGGGCTTTGTAATTCTTATTATGACGTACGTCGGCACCAGTTTCTTTCTCGGCGGTTCGCACAGTTTTCGGTAACGAGGGTTACACAAGCAAAGTTTTTTCGAGGGGTATTTGCCCTTTATAATTCTTTATTTTCAGCCGTCCCTACGGGACTTTATGGTTCGTTTCCTTGAAAACTATTAGCATTTGCCCCTATGGGGCATAGACAGGCGACCGGGGCGATATTAGGTATAAAATAACGGTTCATTTATGAATGCCATCTACAACTTTTTAAAATCACAAAAACTCGGTATTATTGTCGGCTTTACCGCTACCGGATTGCTTATTATCGGCAGCTTTGTCATGAGCTACTTCCCCCGCCATTATGCCGGGCTTTCCGGTGACGACATAACCTTTTTTTTCACCGAGTGGAAGCCGATTCATGCCTGGTTTTATCTGCTATTTATCGGGTGTGTTTTTTACGGTGTCAATACCTTCCTGTGTACCCTTGACTCAGTTATCAGAAAGGCAAAAGGCGGCGTAAAGAAGATTTCCCTCTACGGCGCGTCCCTTGTGCACGTCGGTTTTATTATCACGCTGGTCGTCCACCTCGTGGGCGGGCTTTGCTCTACCTCGTCGCCGCCCGTTTCCGTCGCTAATGAATGGGTGGATGTGGGAGGGGCAGAGATGAAGGTCACCGACCTTAAAACCAGTTCTTATCCCAACGGGATGCCCAAAAACATCACGGTCTTTGTCTCCGTTCGAAAAGACGGCGTGGAGTACTCCGATACCCTGGGTTACAACAATCCAGTTCTTTTACAGCATGGGGTGTTAGAAGTTCTTATGCGTGATTATGGATGGATCGCATCCAGCGTTATTCTGAATATAGATGGACGCCCCAGCAACGTATCTATTAATGAGAAGATAAACACCGGTAATGCGCAACTGTACGTGGCCGATTTGTACATGCCTCCGCAATACCAGTATCCCGTCGTGAAGCTCGTTGTTACCGTGAAAGGGCAGGGATCCCAGCAAATATTTCTGCCGGTCGGGGAAAAAAATGCAAAGGTGGTAAACGGGGTTAATATCGTTTTTGAGGATATCAAGTCCGTGCCGGGAACCCTCGTCAGCGTAAAAAGAAATCCCAGCATCCCCCTTACCTTTGTGGCTATCTTTTTCTTTTCAACAGGCGTATTGCTGGTTATTTTCAGAACGGTTCGGAAGGTGAGGTAATACCATTGCGTAGCCGAAAGTGTCAGCAAGCAAATCAACGAAAACAAATAGCACAACGGAAACAAGCTACAGGTATCTCCCGATTCCAACAGGTAGGGGCATATTACTTGTAACCTTTTGTGCGGAATCTATCTTACAAAGCCCCTTTACAAACCTGCCGGGCTTTTCACCAGTGCCATTCCTTCCCAATACGTATTAAGTTAAGAAATCTATAAATCACCAGCAAACCCTCTGTGATTTCAAAAAACAAAAAGAGACTTTAAGCTTTTCATTACCACATTTTGAATCGTG
Source organism: Candidatus Brocadiaceae bacterium (assembly GCA_015661205.1). GTDB lineage: Bacteria > Planctomycetota > Brocadiia > Brocadiales > Brocadiaceae > JACVXV01. The sequence goes on along the minus strand of JACVXV010000039.1, from coordinate 4,646 downwards.
ACTTGATTGAAAAATAATCTGAGGAAGGTGGCAAAAATCAAATAATGTGGTAAAATGAAGGTGGAGAGGAACTAAGAGAGAGTTAATGAGGTTAAACGTTCCTCAAGATATAAAAAAAGCAATTTAAAGATGTATAAGTATGTATCTGTTCGACCGCTTTTAGTTCCCCTCCAAAAGTTCTTTGAAATTATCAGTAACATTGAAATAAGACCCGTCCAACAACATGTAAAAAGTATATAAAGCGCGTCGTAGTCTTTGAAATGTTACCGATAATGATAAAAGCATCCTTAAGCTTTTAGAGAAAGGGGTGTAAAGCGATATGAGAGAGTTTAAACAATAGCTTGGTATGTCAGAAATGGCATATCAGGCTATTGTTGTTTCAATCCATTGTGAAAAATCAAATAAGAGGCCATGTTGAGTTTATATATTTCTCCCCTGTTGTTACAATTAGTAAAGAACTTAAGGAGGTTTGGTACATCATCTTTCCCGGCGCCAGGAGGTGCAACCACAAGTACAGAAGGTAAAAAGAAATCCCAGTATTCTCCTTACCTTTCTGACTATCTTGTTCTTTTCAGCAGGCATGTTGCTGATTATTTTCAGGACGGTTGGGAAGGGGATGTAATGCCCATTGCGTGGCCGAAAGCGGCTACGGCGCCTCAGCAAGCTAACCAACGAAAACAATCTACAGGAATTTCAAAGCAGGGACACGGTGCCCATGTCCCTGCGTGTGAACAAAAAAGTCGCCCTAGGCCTGATTTACGGTGGTTTTCATACCGTTGTAAGTCACAAGCAGGCACGGACAAGCAGGGTTTGTCCATGCCACCCAATATTCCTCCATTAAATAAACACATCCTTGTTTCGAATACCGGTAAATCTGTTACATACTTGAATAAGCGATTTGTAAGTGGTAGTACACCCAACTGCCGAAGTAGGCGAAAAATACGAGTGTCAGCCAGAATGATTTGAGAAACTCCGTGTACCGGGGATTTTTAGTCCGGGACTCAAGCCCTCTGACCGCGAGCGTAATCAGAGCGGGATTCACAAAAATATCGTTCGTGCCGGGAGAGGCATTAACGCCAAGCAGGTTTATGAGTATCCCCACCGTAGCACTGGTCATGAACGAAAGGGGCATGTTTTTCTTAACAAAGGCGATACTTATAAGGATCATTGCGTGTGACATCACGGACATCGCGCCATGCGGTACACTCCGGTAGAATTCATACGAAGTAAGGAGGTACGGCACGAGAAATATGTACAAGAAAATGTCGCTGTCCTGTTTTTTCTTGTTTGCCAGTAAAAATACGGCCGTTGGCGCAAGAAGTTTCAGTATGTCATTGCTGCTCCAAAAGTCAACGCCATCCAGAAAGATACAACCAAACCCGATAAACGTTCCCACCACCAAAAGCGCACCGGCGCCAAACCCCAGTCTCACAAGTCCCCAAACAATAAGTAAAATGATAAAGGATATAAGCGTTGTGACGGATTCTTTGAGCCAAAAGACCTCGTCGCACATCTCCATCAGGTGTTTCGCCGCGTCAAGTAAAGGTATCATTACATACGCATTCAAATAATCAAGCATGTATGGGAGCATCGGTTCCACGAAATGGAATACCCAACTGCCAAAAAAGGCAAAACAAATGAGCGTTATCCAGAGTATCTTTAAGAAACCCGTGTAACTTGGATTCTTCTTCTTAAGTTCAATCGCCCTTACGATAAGGGTGAGCAAGGCGGGATTTACGATAATGTCATTGATGCCGGGTTCAGTGTTCATACCGATCAGGTTTATCAGAACTCCGATAACAATGCAGAAAAAGACAGACCATACCCTGCTATCTTTCACGAGGATGATGCTGAAGACGAGGAGCGGATGGGATAATAATGACAGTCCCCCGTAGTGAATGCCTTTATAAACATGAAACGCATACGAGGTGAGAAAATATGGTACGAGGAAGATGAACAGCAGGACGTCGCTTTCCTGCTTCCTCCTGTGTGCCAGCAGGAATAAGACTATGGGGGCGCTGAGTTTCAGGATGTCGTTGCTGCTCCAATACTCCATGTCGCCCATCATAATGCAGGCCGCGCCGATAAAGGCGCTCACGAAAAGCAGTATTTCTCCACCATACCCAAGTATCACGACCCTCCAAACAAACAGGAAGACCAGCAGAGAAACACCCGTGGTAAAACACTCTTTGATCCAAAAGACCTCTTCTTCGTGTACTTCTATCAGGTGTGTCCCCGTATCAAAGAAAGGCGCTAAAACGTATATCTTCAATTGGTCGATGATCGTGGGAAGTATCGGTTCCAGGTAGTGGAACGTCCAACTGCCGAGAAAGGCAAAGCAGATGAGCGTTACCCAGAATATCTTCAAAAAGCTATTGTACCGTGGGTTTTTTGTCCTGAATTCAATCAACCGGACAATGAGGGTAATCAGTGCCGGATTTATGATAACGTCGTTAATGCCGGGTTCTAGGCTGATACCGATCAGGTTTATCAGTATCCCAAGGATAATGCTGATAGTGATGCAAAGCGCTTTGCTCTGTTTCGACAGGACGATGCAAAAGATAATAAAGGGTACCGATAATAAGGAGACCCCACCAAAGTAAAAATTCTTGTAAAGGTGAAATGCATACGAGGTCAGGAAATAGGGTATAAGAAAGATGTACAGCATAACGTCGCTTTCCCGCTTCCTCTTATGCATCAGCAGGAGCATGGATATGGGAGCGACGAGCTTCAGCATGTCATTGCTGCTCCAATACTCCATGTCACCCAGCATAATGCAGGCAGCGCCGATTAAGGCGCTCATAAAGAGCAATAATTCTCTGCCATACCCCTGGACAACACCCCTCCTGACAAACAGGAAGACCAGCGCTGAGCCGGCAACGGTGACACACTCCTTGAGCCAGAATACCTCTTCATTGCGCTCTAACAGGTCTTTGCCCGCATCAACAAAATTCGCCGTAACGAACCCCTTCAGTTGGTCGATGACAGACGGAAGTATCGGTTCCAGGTAATGGAATGCCCAACTGCCGAAAAAGGCAAAGCAGGCGAGTGTTATCCAGAATGTCTTTAAAAAACCCGTGTATCGCGGGTTTTTCGTCCTGAACTCAATCCACCTTACGGCAAGGGTAATAAGCGCCGGATTGATAAGGATGTCGTTAACGCCAGGCTCGCAATTGATACCGAGCAGGTTTATCAACACCCCAATAACGATGCTAATTAAGATTGAAAGCGTCTTGCTCTGTTTGACAAGGGTAATGCAGAAGATAATACAGGGAATGGTTAGTAAGGAAAAGGCGCCGTAGTAAAAGTTTTTATAAATATGAAAGACGTACGAAGTCAAGAAATAGGGAACAAGAAAGAAGAACAGCATGGCATCGCCTTCCCGCTTCTTCTTCTGAGCCAGCAGGAAGATGGATATGGGGGCAACGAGTTTCAGGATGTCGTTGCTGCTCCAATACTCCATATCGCCCATCGCAATACAGGCGGCGCCGATAAAGGCGCTTACGTAGAGCATCACCCCCCTGCCGTATTCAAGCGCCACAATCCGCCAGACGAACAGGAAGACCAGTATCGACATGCCTACGGTAAAACACTCTTTAAACCAAAAAACCTCTTCGTCACGCGCTATCATGTGTTTGCTTGCACTAAAGAGCGGGTCAGCAATGTACGCCTTCAGTAGGTCAAGGATCGGCGGAAGTACCGGTTCCAGAAAATGGAATGCCCAACTGCCGAAAAAGGCAAAGCAGACGAGTGTTATCCAGAATATCTTTAAAAAATCGGTGTAGCGCGGGTTTTTTGTTCGGAACTCAATCGACCTTATAGCAAGGGTAATCAATGCGGGATTTATGATGATGTCGTTAACGCCCGGCTCACAATTGGCGCCGATCAGGTTTATCAATATCCCTATGACTATGCTGATAAAGAGAGAGAGCGCCCTGCTCTGTTTAGCAAGGGCAATGCAAAAGATAATAAGCGGAATAGTTAATACGGAAACGCCGCCGTAGTAAATATTCTTGTAAATATGAAAGGCGTACGAGGTAAAGAAATAGGGTACGAGAAAGATGAACAGTATGACGTCGCTTTCCTGCTTTTTCTTATGCGCCAACAGAAAAAGGGATATGGGGGCGACGAGTTTCAGGATGTCGTTGCTGCTCCAATACTCCATATCGCCCATAGCGATACAGGCGGCGCCTATAACGGCGCTTATATAAAGCAGTACGTCCCTGCCATATTCAAGTACCACAATCTTCCAAACAAACAGGAAGACCAGCAGTGAGATGCCAACGGTAAAACACTCTTTAAGCCAGAAGACCTCTTCGTGTATATAGAGTAGCTTTTCAATCCCCTCGCGGAGGAAATCCACATTGATCACGCTAATACATCTCCTGTTTCAGAATAAGGCATAAGGCACACACCAAAACACTTTTCCCCATGTGGGAGACGGTGCCTTGTATTATTATGGAGCGATTTGTCATAATTGTTTTAATGATAGAAAAATTTCAATCCGTTTCTGGTAGGACAAGCGTCCCCGCTTGTCACATAATAAAATTCGGCTCGTCCGCAGAATCTGTGGGTAATAAGTAAGACATAGGAAGAGAAAAGGAGCATTGCCTTCCAAAAATGTGTAAGATGTTTTTATTGAGAAA
>JACVXV010000174.1 GCA_015661205.1 Candidatus Brocadiaceae bacterium | reverse complement strand
GGCGACAGGACAATTTGTTTTTCGTTATCAATGCAACAATAAATTTCGGGAAAAGGTAAATGTCCTGGACATCTTAAGCATCCTTTTCTGTCGCCCCTTTGGGGCTTGTTATATTATTTCTTTAACCAGGGGCTTCACCCCTGGCTATGTGCTTTCAGCCCTTCGGGCCTGTCGTAGAGCGAAGAGGCTCTTCGCTCTACATAAAAAGATAACTTAATAGTGAGGAGTAGCAATGTCTGGCGTTTTAAAGGTCTTTTCGCCGTATAGCCGGCTTGTAATAAGAGGCATCTCCATGCATAGCGCCGACGACGTTGAAAATGCGTTGACGTCGGCGTTTTCGCTGAGCAGCAACCGCGCCAGATGGCTTACCGCCTATAATCGCGTCTCTATTCTCGAAAAAACGGTAGCATTGCTTCAGGATAGAAAGGAGCGGCTGGCCCGTGAGGCCTCCGAAGAGGGTGGAAAGCCGCTTGCTGATTCTCGTATAGAAATTGAGCGGGGTATCCAAGGGGTCAAGGTGGCCATAGCGTCCCTCCATCAGATAACGGGGAAGGAGGTTCCCATGGAACTTACCCCCTCATCAAAAGACCGGCTTGCCTTCACGTTTCGTGAACCGATAGGGGTTGTGGCGGCGGTAAGCGCCTTTAACCATCCCTTTAACCTTGTCGTGCATCAGGTAATTCCCGCGGTAGCCGTGGGTTGCCCGGTACTTATAAAACCGGCGCTCGCAACCCCCATTTCCTGCCTTAATCTCGTCAGTACGCTGCATGAAGCAGGTCTTCCTTCTGATTGGTGCCGTGCACTGATTATTGACAATGAGCTGGCGGAAAAATTGGTAACTGACCCTCGCGTGGCCTTTTTCTCGTTCATCGGTTCCTCTAAGGTCGGCTGGTGGCTCCGTTCAAGGCTTGCGCCGGGCGCGCGCTGCGCATTGGAGCACGGAGGCGCGGCCCCGGTGATTGTGGAACCGGACGCCGATTTCTCAGAAGCAGTTCCCCTGCTTGCCAAGGGCGGGTTTTATCATGCGGGTCAGGTTTGTGTGTCGGTGCAGCGGGTATATGTCCACGAATCCGTTGTCTCGGATTTTGCGGATGCGCTGATGAAGGTTGCAAGGCAAATGAAGGTGGGAGACCCTTTGGACGAATATACCGAGGTTGGCCCTCTCATCCTTGAACGCGAGGTAGACCGGGTAGACGAATGGGTTAAAGAAGCATCTTCCGGCGGGGGAAAAATCCTGTGCGGAGGCAAGAAGTTTACGGATACTTGTTACACCCCAACCGTGCTTTTAAACCCCCCGGCGGACGCGCGCGTAACGCACCAGGAAATTTTTGGTCCGGTAATCTGCATATATCCGTACACGGACAGGCTCGACGCCATCCGGCGGGCAAACAGCCTGCCTTATGCCTTCCAGGCGGCAATCTTTACAAAAAACATCGACGTTGCCATGGATACGGTAAAGAGGATTGACGCATCCGCCGTGATGGTCAATGACCACACCGCTTTCCGCGTGGACTGGATGCCATTCGGCGGCCGGCGCCTTTCCGGGATCGGGATAGGCGGCATTTCTTACGCCATGCAAGAGATGACACAGGAAAAACTCGTGGTCATCCGCACCCCGGCCCTATAGCTTCATTGATGTTAATTTTCAGAGAAGTACAATATTGAATATCGAACAAGGAATGACGAATGTCGAAGGATAAGAGGATATGCGCGAGAAATCCCTGGCAACTGCTAATAAACCTGAAACAGAGAAAAATAGTAACCGTTCACTCGCAACTTGCCCTTCACTGGTGGAGAATCGGCAGACTGCCCAAATAACCCTGACAGGGTATCGGCACTTTGGCGGGTGGATGAACTGTTACGAAAAATATTGGCATCAATTTGCGTTCATTCGCGGTTACCCTGTTGTTGTTTTTCTCTGCGCCCTCTGCGTTCTCTGCGGTGAATTACGCGCCTTTCAATAGCCTTCCAACCGCTAAAAACTTTTTTTGTAGGTTTTTTACAACCCCCTTTGCCTCCCTTTTTTTAGGGGAACCTGGTTGCGGCTGTTCCGCGCTAGGGAATTTGCGGCATATTGTCTGTTTTTTAGGCGCTCACCCTACTCCTTATGGCAAACCCTGCACTCGACCCCTACTAACCTTGGGTTATCGTGAGGCGACGAACCCCTTCCTTTATCGTGACATGTTGTGCATCCACGCTGAGAACTATAATCACCATTTTTGTGGATAGTATCTGGGGCCGAAGGGTGTTCTGTATTCGAATGGCATATTGCGCATGTAAACGCAGGCGCGGGAAAATGGCAGTTGAGACAGTGTTTGTTTGCCGTGCCGCCCCACGCAGCGGTATGGTTCGACGGCTTTGTACTGGTATGGCAATGTACGCAAAAATCTTCCTGATGGCATACCCGGCAGTTTTTGCTTTCCCACAATGCGGTAGAACCGTGTTTTGCGCCACTCCACGACGCCGTGTGATTTGCAGGTTTTGTACTGGAGTGGCACCGTTCGCAAAAGTCCTCCTGGTGGCACGCGCTGCATTTCTTCCGTTCCCAGGATGCTGCAAATCCGTGGGTTTTCCCGCGCCAGGCGTTGTTGTGGCTTTTCGGTTTTTGCTCCTGATGGCAATTGACGCACCAGTCCAGATCATTGTGGCACCGTTTGCAGTAATCCTGGTTGTAATAAAATTCGCTTCCATGTCTTTGTATCCAGCGTGGATCCTCATGTTTGACCCAGCGGTCTTCATGGTAGAGCGGCATGCGGTTGTTTTTAATGTTTTTGTGGCACACGTTACACGCCACCTTCTCTGCGCCTCTCTTTTTATGGCACGGGACGCAGTTGCCGAACATATCCGGGATAAGCCCCGGCTGCGTAACGTCGTTACTCTCCTCTATATGCTCGTGGCATTGATTACACTCAACCTTGTTTTCGAGGTGTATCTTGTGCGCAAATTTTAAATCACGGTATTTTTTAGGAATATTGTGCCTGACGTTTATGGTTGCCCCCGGCCGTGTATGGCACAGTAAGCAGGATTCGGGATGGCTGGTGTCGTAATTCTTTATATGGCACTCAAGGCATTCCGCCATTTTAGGCCATTTGGGGGTAAGGTCTTCACTATAGGTGTGGCAGGTATTGCAATCCTTCAAGCCTCTTTCGCTGTGCCTGGCGTGGCTGTAATTGATCGTGGATTCTTCACAGCCGCTCAACGCCATGAAAAATACGCCCGCCATGAAAGAAATTATGTAGTGGTATTTGTTCATAGGTAACTGATGTTAATCAGGACTCCGGCAACTTTTAACAACGTAGTGGCAAGGCGCGCCTTGCCACTACTCGTGCGTTTGAATTTTAATTAGGCATTTTGGCGGCTTTTTCGATGTAGGGCGAAGTGCCACTTCGCCAGCAACGAAGCAATCGCTTCGTTCTACAACTTTGAAATTCCTATACATTCAATTAGGCATTCGGCGACTCTTTTTGCACACAGGGACACGGGAACCGTGTCCCTACTTTGAAACTCCTATACATTGAATTAGAAATTGGTGCTGTAAGAGAGCCTCAACTCATGAAAAGTCCCCGGATCCGTGTCGCTTATTTCCGTTGACCATTGCATATTTACGTCCGAATGTTTTGTTAATAAATATTTAACTTTCAGATAATAGGTACGGACGTTGACCCTTTGTTCAACGTCCTTTGTGAATTCATTATTCAGGGCAGACGACATATTGGTGGTTCCATCAAAATGGTATTTATAGAGAGAGTAGCCCGTGCCGGCACCCACGTCAAACTTGTTAATCTTTTTATCAAAGTCTACGCCAATGTCTGTGCTGTGGTCAACCCCCTCGGTGTTCCAATACTCCAGCGTCAACGCGGCTTTCGATTCCTGGAGGAGGACGTTTCGGGCTGAAAACGACAGAAAGGTTCTATTGTAGCTACGGTTGAAGTTGTTTTCGTCGCTTTGGCTAATCACGCTTCTATGGTCTACCCCGCTCGATATGCCAAACTTTTCCCCCAAACCCTTATAACCGGTAAGGCTGACGATGTCAAAGGGTTCGAACGTCCCCAGGATTTGATAATAAGGAGAGACGTTGTTGCTCTGATCGGCTATTGAACGAAAGAATCTGAAATAAGAGACTTGTACACTGGCGTCCCAGTCTATCTTATTCCAGGATAAGCTGGCAAGAAAATCCTTTGGTTGTGTGTTGAGGAGGGTATATCTTCCATAAAGATTCACGTCATCATAAATTCTCTGCCAAAGATTAACACCCACCTCATCGTCTATGAAGTTATCGTCAATAATCCGCACGTAGTCCAGGTTTGTTCGGGTACTCATAAACGGTTGTACGGCAACGCCGCTTCCCACCACGGTATCGAAGTACGTGCTGCTGTATTGTGACGCCCTCAAACCGCCGAAAACATAAGCGTCAACGGCGCCTATGCGTTGTTCGTACTTTGCGCCATCAAGCAGAATGGTTTCAATGGAGTATTGATATTGCCGTCCGATGCGAAGGCTGGACTGGTTAACAACGGGGTTCTTGATATCCGCATATAAATAGTAAAGACGTTCGTTGACGCTGCTGTCCTGGGTATCGAGGATGTCCCTGAATGCCCCGGTTTGCGGCTCACGCCCGTCAATGTCTTCGGATACCCTTCCAGAGCCTGAAATAGTTACCTTGTTGTTTAAGAAATCTTTTGTCTTAAAACGCAGGTATTCATACATATCATGGTCGTCTTGCCCCTCTGCCCAACGGCCTTCATATTGTGTTTTAAAACTGCCGGAGATGAAATTGTTATAACCGAAACCGTTTGATTCGTTTGTACACGTTATCGCATTCGGCGCATCGTCGGCTTGAGCAATAAGCAGGGAGTAAAATGGGGTGAGCATCAGCATGAGTACCATTTTTACTATAGGAGGGGGGCTGTGCATCGTAAAATAATGCCTTTGATAAAATGATACTCGTTTTCCCATTTCCAAGCTGGAGCTTGGGAACAAGGTAATGTAGGGACACGGCGCGCCGTGTCCCTACGTGTGAACAGAAAAGAGCAGCCGCCCAACCTGAATGAATTGTTTGGCGGCAGTATTGCAAAAGCCCCTTTGCTTACTTAACGGTAGTGTTTGCTGTAGCCGTGTAAACATAGTCGTTATCAAAATTGCCATCACCGTCGGCGTCTACTCCTGCTGCGTAAAAGGTTATTGGGTTTTTAGCGCCGGCAGGGGCTTTCCATTTAACCGACCAACTCTTTTTCGTGGAACCGATGGCAGTCTGTTCTATATATTTGCCCGCATCCTGGCTTTGAAGCCCGCGTGCGTCGTTCGGGGTAATAACCTGGGTGGTAGTCCCTATTTTTTGGAATGTACCCACCCGGTTGCCGTTGGCGTCCACAGCGGTTATCTCAAATCCATTCTTCTTCCCAATTGACTGAGCAAAAGAGACCGTTACCTTGACGCTCTTACCGGACTTACCCGTGGCAGGCGCTTTAATGGAAAACTTGGCGCTTCCGGAATTGCGGGCAAACGAAAAGTGGCACACGTCGCAGGCGTCGTCGCCAGGCGCGCCGGTCGTGTAAGCCTTGGGGCCTCCTGACTCGGCGTACAGGGTATTCGTATACAGGCTACCTGTGCCAAAAACACTGAGAACTAATACTGCAAAACAAAACCCCATTTTTTTGTTAATCTTCATTCTGCATCTACTCCTTTCAAAATTTTTAAAGAAACCTATTGAACCATTTTTTCAATATGCACGAAATCCCCCCCCATAATCCCGCCGAAAACGGGGGGGGCCCACAACAACCTTTACTTCTTTTTAATGGCAATATCAAGTGGCGGAACGTTGAGCTGATTCATTTGATATGGCTGTGTATACGTTTTGTAACCCTTCTTGGAAACTCTCACGTTGTAGGCGCCTGCCATAACGCTTTTTAGAACGAATGCGCCTGCCTGGCTTGTGGTTGTACTGTATTTGACTTGCCCGCCCTGAGTAAGCTGGATTGTGGCTCCGGATACAACACCACCGGATGTTGAATCCTCCTGTGCGTGATGTAAGACGATCCAGTCTTTGATCTGGTTATATTCACGCGCGCTTCTGAGGTTAGGCCACATCGTCCCGATAGACGATTGTTTATCAAGCTTCTTTAGTAACAGAGAGTCCTTGCTTCCCGCCGTTACCAGTCTGGGGATAGCCACCTCATCATACGTGGTGAGAGGCACGCCGCTCTGCGTCCCGCCGGCCTTGTGGCACGAAATGCATTTTGCGTCAAAAATAGCCTTTATCGTGCCATTATAGCTTATCCCTGCGTTTCCGCTTGCCTCCGTTATCGTGCCGGTGAGGTCCTGATCTATGGTGGTGATGAAGACCCTGCCTGCCGCCCCGTAGCCTACGACGTGGCAGCTATTATCATTGCAGCCGCCGGTAATGGCAGTGGACGGCATTTTTACCTCCCTGCCAAGATAAGACGCCGTTATTGTGTATGGAGCCGGAATAGACTGTGATGAGTAAAAGTTTCCTAATTGATCAGACGTTAAAACGGTTCTTTGGTTGTTTGAGCCGGTAACGGTTATTTGTGCGCCCGCCCTTGCCTCTGTACCGTTAATGTTGCTGTAAATTGTTCCACCTATAGTGAAGCGATGTTCCCCGCCAGTATGACAGCCGCTAGTTAAACAATTCACTCCTGTATGGTGGCTTCCGTCGTCGTCATCATCATCGTCGTCATCGCCATCGTCGCTTCTCACAAAATCATTGTTAGTATTTCTACATTTATCAGCAAAAGACGGCACAACCCCACCGGATAGAAAAATAGCCAAACCCAGCAGACAAATAATGTATTTCAAAAACCCTTTGGCAATTAAATCTCTCATATTACATCCTTTCATGAAAACCTTATTTTAGTTCCGTAGGGGCAGCACAAGCCACCTCTTTAATATATAAGTTGCGCATGCTGGCACAGAGATACAGGGTTGTCCATGCCACCCATTATTCCCCATACATTAGGTTGCCTATAGCGACAGCTTTTTCATGTAGAGCGAAGAGCTTCTTCGCTCTACAACAAGCCCGAAGGGCAGTAAGTATATAGCCAGGGGTGAAGCCCCTGGTCAAGAAACAAAAGACAACCAGCCCCGAAGGGGC
>JACVXV010000287.1 GCA_015661205.1 Candidatus Brocadiaceae bacterium | reverse complement strand
CATCTGAGTAGGCAGCTTCAAACAAGCCAAGTTTGACGTCTTTAAAAAGGCCATTAGACCAATGTTCGAATTCTGGCTCAAAACAGCCGCCAATAACGGAGGTGTCGAGGTAGATTATTTGCGTTTTCATTGTTTATAGTATAATGAAGTTTCTATGTGCTTTTCAAGGAATAAGGCCGCTTTTCTGCTTCTCGTCTAGACCCATCTTCTACAGTTTGAATCGAATTTTTCCTGAAGAGTGGCGATTTTAAGGTTAAAGGGGCGGATTTGGTTTTTTGAGGGGTGATTTGTAGTGCCACACTATTTGGCATAAGATGAACATAATCATTGCTAATAAGCCTTCCGTGTGTTATATTATGTAGTGTCACATACTGGAGGGGTCGACCGTGTTCATACGAGCCAAAAAGCGGGGTAATCGAACCTATCTGCAAATCGTCGAGAATGCGCGCGAGGGGCACAAAGTTGTCCAGCGGGTTTGCGCCAGCTTGGGACGCTTGGATATTTTACAACAGAACGGCCAGTTGGATTCGCTGTTGCGCTCTGGGTTGCGATTCTCTCAGCGGTTGCTCGTATTGGATGCACAGGACAAGGGTGAATGCACGCGTACGTCCACTCGGCGGATTGGTGCGGTCCTCCTGATGCAGAAATTGTGGAAAGAACTTGGCGTCAGACAGGTTATCCGGCAGTTGACGAAAGAACGGCGATTTACGTTCGACATTGAGCGTGTGCTTTTTATCGCCGTGCTGCAACGGCTTTTCTGTCCCGGCTCAGACCGATGGGGAGAGCGGTGGATGCGGCAGTATGGCATCAGCGGGTCCGATGCCATTGACCTACACCATTTTTACCGGGCCATGGGATGGCTTGGTGAAGTCAGCTTCAGTGCTCCTGAGCATTGGCCCCATACCCCCCGCCGGATTAAAGATGACATCGAAGAAGCATTGTTCAGTCTCAGGCGCACGCTTTTCAACGATTTAAGCATGGTGTTTCTGGATACGACATCACTGTACTTCGAAGGCGAAGGCGGGGTATACCTGGGGCAATACGGAAATTCCAAGGATCATCGTCCTGATCTGAAGCAGGTGGTCGTAGCGATCATTCTTGATAATGAGGGCAACCCCATTTGTTCAGAGATCATTCCCGGTAATATTACCGACGTCACGACATTGGTCCCGGTGGCGCAGCGCCTTAAGGGCCGTTTCGGTATTGCGCGGATTTGTGTTGTGGCCGACCGCGGCATGATCAGTGATGGGACGATCCAGGAGCTGGAGCAGTTGGGCTGGCAGTATATCTTGGGCGTTCGGATGCGCCGGTGCAGTGAAGTGAGAGACGACGTGCTTCTGCGCGGCGGCAAATTCACCGAAGTTTATCCCGAACGTTCGCATACCGAAGATCCCGCGCCGTTGAAGGTCAAGGAAGTCAAAGTCGGAAACCGGCGGTATGTCATATGTCATAACGAGGAGCAGGCCCGCAAAGACCAGTACGACCGTCAGGCCATTCTCAAATCGCTTGGTGACCAACTGCAAAAAGGTGATAAGTCATTGGTCGGCAACAAAGGATATCGTCGCTATCTCAAATGCGAAGGAACGCGCTTCGAAATCGATGAGGAAAAGATCGAGAGCGAGGAGTTGTTCGACGGCAAATGGGTATTGCGGACCAATACGGACTTATCATTCATCGATGTGGCCCTGCAATACAAGCAGCTCTGGACGGTGGAAGATATCTTCCGAACGATGAAATCGATTTTAGAAACGCGCCCCATCTACCATAAATGTGATGAGACAATTGCCGGCCATGTCTTCTGCTCATTCCTGGCATTGCTCTTACGAAAAAATCTTCAGGACCATATTACGGCAAAGGGATGGAAGCTGGAATGGGCGGACATCGTCCGGGATGTCGATGCAATATCCGAGGTTTGTGTCACCCAGGGTGAAAAAAACTTTATTATCAGAACGGAAGCCGCAGGCGTTGCCGGAAAGGTGTTTCAGGCGGCTGGGGTGGCCCTTCCACCAGTACTTCAAGAGGTTAAAAAACGTGGCACTACACCCGTGCCAACCCCGTAACCCATTGATATGTAAAATGTTGCGTTTTCAAACTGTAGAAGATGGGTTAGGCTATCGGTTACTATGGACGAGAATGCTCTTCTCGCAGGGAAAGATTAAACCTTAATCTATATTCTCATAACCGCCGTGTCAACACCAACCGCTGTGTTGCGCTGCACCGCAGCCAACCACCTTGCTTTGCCCACCTGCGGTGTCAGGGCATTTTTGCGGCCTTCACCTTGTTAGGGCTGCATTACCTTACTTGTCAATACCCAATAGCATAAAGTGTATCAGAACTTAAATCTAAGTCATTCGGCCATTCCGCCGAGAAACCGGTGTTCTTGGCCTGTTTGAATAAATTCTCATCCCTAAGTTCTACAAAATCGCCTGTTGTCAGAAATTGCTGTATATCGCATTTTTATCTTGCTCCGTCATCAAACTCCACTTCCAAAGCATATTTTGCCACATGGGTAATATTTTTAATACGAACCATATTAAGCCTCCATTAATCGAGAGGTTTGATTTTAAAGA
>JACVXV010000173.1 GCA_015661205.1 Candidatus Brocadiaceae bacterium | reverse complement strand
GGTTTTTTTGCCCATTGAAAACCGCTCTTTCCCCTTATTTTATGCTACGTTAAAGGCAATTCATGGCGCGTTTTTACCCACTCGATTACCTGAAGAGCCAATTAATTTAACCAGGGGTTGCTCCTTTTCAACGCTATCGACTATACTAAGGTTATGGAAATCCACCTTGCCGCCGGCATCCTTGTGCGGCTTGATTTTTTTATCTGCGTTAAACAAAAATTCGAGCTTGCCGTCATCGCCGTGAATTACCGTGGTTCCTTCGGATATAAGAATATTTTCGATGAGGAAATTCTCTTGCTTGACTTTATCCAGGGTAGTCTTTATCAACTCCTCATTTATTGCAGAAGCAATAGTTTTCGTTTTTAGAAATTTCAACACGTCGTCTACTTTGATGTCGATGTTTTCCTGTGCAAAGGGTTTCACGGATAAATAGACCCTCATGTGGTCATCGGAAACACTAACTGTAAGAAATTTGGTTCTATCATAAGTGTCTGCCATATTTCCTCCTTTGCCTAATATTATTGAGATAAAAGCCAACTTAGGGGACTACTTTAAATGTATAGGAATTTCAAAGCTGTTGTAGGGACACGGTGCCCGTGTCCTTGCGTGTGAACACAAATAAGTCGCCGTAGGCCTAATTTAAATGAAAGAAAGTAACCATGGGAAAAAATGGTATGAGGACGGGCAACGTGCACTATGGTTCCCGGCTTTGGAAAAGGAATAGACAAGCGGTTTTATGGCGGTCTGCCGATTCACATCAGAACTGTTAACAAATATTGCATGTACTCGTATGAGTGTATTAAACGGAAAACACGTCAATATCTACAAGATGAGCGCCAGAAGGGGCTTTTTGCTCTTTTTTATCGGATTGCCCATTTGTTCAAATACTTTTTGCTGATAGACGCGAGTTCTTCCAGCGAATACTGCCTTCCGCTGTCATCAAATATCACTACGGTATCTGCTTCAAAGTTAAGCGCGCCACCACAAAAGTCATCTTCTTCAATCGGATTGATGCAAAGAACCTCAATGCACCCATTCCGAACTTTACTCTCCATGATTTTGAGGCCGATTCCAAAGATATGAGCCGGGTTGACAAGAAGTCTCTCTTTATCCCCCGCCTCACTCGGCCAGGTCTTGAAACAGATGTTTTTTATATTGATTAACTCTATCGTAAACCCAAGGAATTCGGGACAAATACATCGTGCAAGGTAGGGGATTTCTACGTTCAAAGTTAAGCGATTGCCGTTACAAACGTGGTTAACGATAATACCATCACTAAAGATCGAAAAGATATCTGCTATGTTTTGGCTACCGGTAATCATTGCACAGTATCATCCTCAACATTCGGTTAGATAAGTTGAAAGCATGCTGCACGATACATTTTTGGACTGATTATGTCAAGGGGAAAATTGCAAATAAGGGATTCTGGAATTATTTGTAAAAAAACAGCGCAGGCTTTCCGCCTGCATTAAGGGAACCGGCAGGCTGGAGGCCTGGAAGCCTGCGCTACTCAGGGATAACAAAACTTTTTATACCCCTGAAACTTTATCCTGCCCATACAAAACGGACCTTTCGAATTCACTTTCCAGCACCCACCCGACAATAATAAGCGCTGATTTTTTTATGGCCTCACGGTTGATTCTTTCAGCAATTTCTGACAGTTTTGCGGAAATGATTTTTTGGTTGGGCCACGTTGCCTTGTAAACGACGGATACCGGGCAATCACGGCCATAATGAGGTATGAGTATCTTTGCGATTTCTTCTATTTTATCAATGCTGAGGAAGATACACAGGGTGGGAGTGGCAGCGGCAAGCACGCTTAGATGCTCTTTTTCAGGGATAGGGGTTTTCCCTTCCATGCGGGTAATTACGATGGTCTGGGTTACGCCGGGAAGGGTCAATTCCTTTCTTAAAACAGAGGCGGCTGCAACGAAAGAACTCACGCCCGGTATGATTTCGTAAGGGATATCCAATTCTTCCAGGGCGCGGATTTGCTCCTGTATCGCGCCGTAAATTGACGGATCGCCGGAGTGTACCCTGGCCACGTCGATATTCAGCGACTTGGCCTCTTTATAAACAACTACCATATCTTCCAGGCTCATCCGTGATGAATCATACACCTTTGCGTGCGACGGAAGCATCTTGAGCAATTCTTCATTCACCAGAGACCCGGCATAGATACAGTATCCCGCCTGTTGAAGGACTTTGCCTCCTTTGATTGTCAGTAACTCTGGGTCACCGGGGCCGGCGCCAATAAAAGATACCTTCATGTTTTAGTTTCCGTCTTTCCAGTGAATGGCATTGATGGCAACTTTCTTGGATTCTTCTCCCATAATTTTGAATTGGCTGTCTTTTATCAGATAGGTCGATGCGTCTTTGCTGCTTGTCCGTACCGTCACAATCCAATTTCCCCCATCCTTACCAACCGATTCGATTTTTCCCTTCTTAACGGTTACCACGATGTTTAATACCGATTCATCAGAACTGTCGGATATCTGGCGTACGCTGTCTACGGAAAAGATGTTCGGCATCCCCGTTTTTAAGCGAATATCTGGAGACTCGTACTCATAAAACTGTCCGAACGAAAGGGTGGGTATGACGAACCACACGAAGACCAAAAAGAAGAATTTGCTTTTCATTTACATGTTCCTCCTGAACTGAAGATGAAGTATTTTAGTTATCATATTTTCCAGCAATAAGGCAATGTTGGCGTTGTGGTCGAGATATCCAAACGTTGTTTTGATGATTTGGATAATGTGAAACAAGGCGTCTTCCGATACCGCCTGGCTTTTTACCGTCAAGGCGGACTTCCAACCGTCGTGATAGATAGGCGATTCCTGGCGTCCCGTTTTGCAAACAAGCAAATCCCGGTAATACATAAGGAAGGAGAACAGAAGTTCCTTTACGAAGGTGCGTTTTTCCTCTAATACGTCCGTGTCCTGGATATGCCAGGTATTAACCAGTTCTTTAGAAAAGGTTAAGTTGTCTTTGCATTCCAATTTTAAGAGTTGTTCTACAAGCCAAGTCTTCTTTTCTACCGCACCCGCTTGAGAAAGCCACACTGCCCTTTTTATACTGCCATTTGCGATAAAGGCTACTTGCTCTGCCTGTCTATTATCCAGTTGATACTGGTTTACCAGGATGTTTTTCACAACGGCCATTGACAGGGGGGAAAACCGTATTATCTGGCATCTTGAGCGAATGGTTTCTTTAACGGCATCCAGTGAGGTTGCCGTTAAAATCATTATCGCATACAGAGGGGGTTCTTCCAGGGTTTTCAACAGACAGTTTGCTGCCTCCTCGTTCATTTTGTCCGCCGAATGGATGATCACCATTTTGTTACGTGATTCCAACGGTTTAATCCTCAGGAAATCCTGAAGATTTTTCAATTGCTCAATTTTAATCACCCGGCTGTTCTTCTCAGGCTGTACCACAAGCATGTCCGAGTAATTGTTACCGGCAATCCTTAGGCAGGTATTACAAACGTCACATGCATCTGTACCCTGACTCCGGCAAAAAACGGTCTTTGCCAATTCCCTGGAAAAAGAGGCCTTGCCGACGCCTTCTTGCCCGGTAAAAATGTATGCGTGCGCCAGCCGATTATTTGCAAAGGCATTTTGAAATAATTCTATAATACGGTTCTGGCAAGATATGTTTTTAAAAGACATGAACGATATCGCTACACAATAATTTCGTTGTCGTGCGCACTGATAGGATGGGAATAACGTGCTTCTGAGCCTGACGGTTCAAACGCTAATCATCGTCGTCTTCATCGTCCAAATCGTCTTCATCATCGTAGTCATCCTCCGCGTCTTCCTCCTCTTCATCATCGCTTTCTTCATCCTCGGTTTCAAGGATGGCCATAATATCACCAATCTTTACCACGTCTCCTTCCTGGGCAAATATTTCTACCAATCTGCCGGAAACCGGGGCGGTAACATTAAAGGTGGTTTTTTCCGTAATCATCTCGACGATATCTTCTCCTTCCTCTACTTCTTCATCTTCATCGACATACCAAAATGAAACGGTTGCTTCGTCTCCATTATTTCCTTCTACTTCAGGGAACTCTACTTCAACTCTCATGATTGGTTCTCCTTAAATTATCGCATAAGAGGATACACTGTTATTGACGCCAGTAAGCTAAATACTCAACAAGTACTATTTAAGATTTTTTAAAGGATGTGAATTATACTGAACGATAATTTGCTTGTCAAGCATCAAGACAACAAATAAAAAAGACGGGTAAGTTGATGGGCTACAACAATCTTAACTCTTTAGATAATAAAGATATAAAATCACTTGACATGGTTAAAAAGATTGTTTAGAATCTCTGGCTATTATTAGCCGAACGGAGGGCTAAGGACGTTTGACAGAGAAAACTGTTGTTTTGAGATGAATGCCTCTTTTCAGGGGCAATTGAAGCAATGAATATAAACTGCAAGCCAAATTCTTAACTATTAAGGAAGATGTAGCTTTTGTGGTTGGTTTTATAGAATTTTACTGCGAGGTTATCAATTTGTTATTTAGTGGGTTTCATTATCGACCTATCAGGAAAAATAGATGACGACCATTAGATTAAAAACGAAAGTGAGTAGACGATGGTATGATACAATAACTACTCAACCTTGCATCGGCCGCATTAAGGTGTATCTATCTAGTGTGTGATATGCAGGTTATAGCAGTACATTCTTAATGGTTGTCCCATTCATTACTCAATTTTGCTCACAATAGACGTTTTCCCTATAAACGGCACTCCCTCCAAAGCTCCACGGTTATTTCGATTGTTCCAATGACTTAATTGCTGTTCCTGATTTTCTTCACCCGGCATAAGATTTTTGTAACCCATAAATAATCTGGCCTTGGTATTGGCTTTAAAAAACTGGGTTAATCAGCATAGTCGTAGATGGTGTTATTTTTCTGTCAAAACTCAGACTATTTTTATTTTCCGGAGGATGGGCGCAAAAAGAAGCTCATATAAAGTAAAATGCCGATAATTTCACTACTGGCGCTTCTTCCTGTATGCATTGCTATTGGATACTTTAGTTGTATCTTTGTGTACAAGAAGAAACAGTTAGCCAGCGAAAAGAAGATGCAAGCCCTCATTGATGAATCAAAGAGGGCTGCCGAAAAAATCAAAAAGGAAGCAGACCTTGCCGTAAAGACGGAACTCTTCCAGCGTAGAGAAGCGTTTGAAAAAGAGACACAAGAAACCAAGATGGAGCTAAGGCAGCAAGAAAAGCGATTAAGCAAAAGAGAAGATAACCTGGAACGTAAAATGGAGTTGTTAACAAAAAAAGAAAGATATATTGATACCCTTTCCGCCAACCTCGCCCTGAAAGAAAAAAAGGTAGATGATAAAAAGCTGGAATACGATGCAATCATAGACGAACAGAATAAAGTCCTCCTTAAAATCTCCAACATGACCGCCGAAGAGGCTGAAAAGCTCCTCCTCACCAGATTAGAAAAAGGACTCGACATCAAATGCGCTGAAATCATTTCAAAGAAAATTTCAGCGGCAAAGGAAAATGCGGAACAAACAGCCATATCGCTCATCAGCTCTGCAATCCAACGTTGCGCCGCCACTCAAACGGCGGAAAATATCGTAAGCGCAATCGAACTCCCTAATAACGAAATGAAGGGACGCATTATTGGAAGAGAGGGACGCAACATACGCGCCTTTGAGAAGGCAACGGGTATTGACGTTATTGTTGACGACACGCCGGGGGTGATTGTCCTTTCCGGGTTTGACAGCGTTCGTCGTGAAATAGCAAGGCAGTCCATGGAAAAGTTGATCCTTGACGGAAGGATTCATCCTGCCCACATTGAAGAAATCGTTAAGGATACGGAAAAGGAAATTGAACAGGTGATTCAGGAAACGGGCAAACAAACCTGCTTTGAACTGGGTGTTCACAACGTTCATCCTGAAATAATAAAGCTCATCGGACGCCTTAAGTATAGAACCAGCTACGGACAAAACCAGTTGCAACATTCTATTGAGGTCAGCAACCTTATGGGCATCATAGCGGGTGAGTTGAAGCTGGACGTCCCGCTGGCAAAACGATGCGGTCTTTTGCACGATATCGGTAAGGCTATCGGCCCCGAGATGGAAGGCACCCACGCGGTTGCAGGCGCAGACCTTGCGAAACGGTACGATGAAAGACCAGAAGTCATTAACGCAATTGGCGGCCATCACGAGGAGACGCCGGTTGAGTCGGTTTACACGGTACTGGTAAGCGCAACCGATGCGATTTCCGCGGGAAGGCCGGGAGCCAGAAGAGAAACCCTGGAAAAATACGTAAAGCGGCTTGAACGGCTCGAAGGCATTGCAACCTCCTTTAGCGGCGTCGAAAGCGCCTACGCCATTCAGGCAGGCAGGGAGGTGCGCGTAATCGTTTGTCCCGATAAGGTAAACGACAAGGCCGCCGCAAAGATATGCTACGACATTGCCAAAGAAATAGAAGACCAACTGGAGTATCCGGGCGAAGTCGTCGTCACGGTCGTTCGGGAAACCCGTTTTGTCGAACATGCAAAGTAGCGGTATGCATACTGAGTTTGACGTTATTGTGGTTGGCGCCGGACATGCGGGCTGTGAGGCAGCCCTTGCCGCGGCGCGCATGGGGGCGCGCACGGCGCTGTTTACCATAAACCTGGACAACATTGCGCAGATGTCGTGCAATCCCGCCATTGGCGGCCTTGCCAAAGGACAACTGGTGCGGGAAATTGACGCCCTTGGCGGTGAAATGGCAAAGGTCATAGACGAAACGGGCATACAGTTTCGCATGCTGAACACCAAAAAAGGCCCCGCCGTTCACTCCCCGCGCGCCCAGGCCGATAAAAAGGCGTACCAGGTATCTATGAAAAAAAGATTGGAATCGCAAAGCAATCTTTTTATAAGACAAGAAATCATTGATGGGCTTACCGTGGGTCGGTCTTCACGACCGTGGCTCCAAATTGCTTCTTGTCCTCATGGTAATCAAAGGTGAATTCCGAGGCTGACGTCCAGTTCGCCTCGAACGAATCGGCCTCCGGCTCGGCAGGCTCAAGACGGGCACCCCCCCGCGCCTGAACGGACGCACGATTAATTACACCCAACTCGCCTTCCAGGGCGGTGATGATAACCCGCAACCATTTTCATACTCAACGGAAAAAATATCACGCCCGCAGGTGCCTTGCCACATAACGCACACGAACGCAACAACGCACAAGATCGTTATGGACAACCTGTCCCGTGCGCCGCTCTATTCGGGGCAGATCAAGTCCGTCGGCCCGCGCTATTGCCCTTCCCTGGAAGACAAAGTGGTGCGGTTTTCAGAAAAAGATCACCACCAGGTATTCCTGGAACCGGAAGGGCTTGACACCTATGAGGTTTATTGTAACGGCATATCCACGAGCATGCCCCACGACGTGCAGGAGGCGATAGTCAACTCTATCGTAGGGCTGGAATCGGCGGAAATCGTGCGATACGGCTATGCCATCGAATACGACTACGTGCCGCCCACACAACTACAACCCTCCTTAGAAACAAAGGATGTGGAAAACCTCTTTCACGCCGGCCAAATCAACGGAACCTCCGGTTATGAAGAGGCCGCAGCCCAAGGAATCATGGCCGGCATGAACGCGGCGCTCAAGATTCAAGGAAAAGAACCCCTTATCCTGGGACGTTCCGAGGCTTACATCGGTGTACTCATTGACGACCTCGTCACAAAAGGCACGCAAGAACCCTACCGGATGTTTACCTCCCGCGCGGAGTACCGGCTCCTGCTGCGCCAGGACAACGCGGACAGGAGGTTGATGAAATACGGCTACCGCAATGGGCTTATTTCAAACGAACAGTGGAACAAGTTAGAGGAAAAGGAGCGTGATATTGCCGGGATTTTGACCTATCTGGAAAAAAAACACGTTGGCCCCGATTCGCTGGCAAAGATAGTAAGCCGTCCTGACAGAACCTTTGACGACGTGCTTTCCCTTGATAACGAACTCCGCCAGAGGCCGATGTCGAAAGAAGTGCGGGAGCAAGTGGAGATTGAGGTAAAATACAAAGGCTACATAGAGCGGCAGTACACACAAATTGAAAAATTCAAAAGAATGGAAGACCTCAGAATTCCCGCCTGGATAGACTATTCAACCATCGCTGAAATAAGAACAGAGGCGCGCCAAAAACTAACCCAAATCCGCCCCATATCCCTGGGTCAGGCATCCCGCATCTCCGGCGTATCCCCCACAGACGTCTCAATCCTCATGATATATCTTGCAGGGAAAAAGAAGGAATAACAAATACTTTCATTAGTAATTTAACGTACAGGAAATTCAAATGTATGTGTAGTGGCAAGGCGCGCCTTGCCACTACGCTGTTAAAAGTCGCCGAAGGCCTAATTTAAACCATCGTTTTAACATTACCCCCGCCATTCAAAGCGCCATTCGTACTTCTTCAGAACACGGACGGCAACCTACCCGTAAGATTCAATTATCATGTTTTTATCAATGTCGGACCAGAACCGTTTTGTGTCATGAGACATTTTGTCTCATGGGACACTATTACAGTAAATAGCCCTATTTTGCCTCGCATGATTAAGCCTTGTTACAATAATTTATTTCCTAAATTCTGCAATTGATTTTCGCTACGCGAAAATCGACTCTCTACAATACCCCTGCGAGGCAAAACCGACAATAAAATTCAATTTTTGTCGGTTTGCCGGAGTTACCCGGTACCATTTAAAACAAAAAGAACAGGAAAGTAGTCCCGATCAAGCCATTCTGAGCAATAAAAGCCACGATGGAGACGTACCATCTCCCTCCATGGTATTCTCAGCGCTCAAAATACCCAGAATTAAAGACGATATTCACTTTCTATGCAAACGTTACATTCTGCGACATAGCTTCCCACACTCGCCATTCTTCCTGATGAAGAAACTTTTCTGGTAACTTTAAGACCAACTGCCTGCTCCCTCTTGTCAATTTCCCCGCAACACGGATTAACCATACTCTCATCGTTTTAACTTCCCACTGTTGTACCGTTCCTCCCGTAAGCAACGCCATCCACTTCAAGAGGTTATATGCTAGTGCTTAATTGCAATTGCAATAACAAGCGATATATGTTATCGCCTTTGGTGACAATAAGTACGGGGATTGTAATTTAAAAACCATATCGCTAATTTATGCAATTAAGCACTAGCACCGCGCACTGAAATAACGCCGCATTAGCCCAAAATTCACCGGTGCGTAAATGCCCCGCATTCATCTGGCTCTTGTACTCTTCTATCCATGTTTCACCGGTCGCCCTTTTTCCATACGAACGATGCGCTTCTATAGGACTTAGCCCTTCTGTCGCTACGTAACAGAAATACTCATACACGGGGATATCAAGCAATTTCCGCTCTATTTTGATCAATTTCCTCACTGCCACAAACCGTCTTGCACGTTTCTATGTGCCACATTGATGCATAAAATCGGCTTGCTCCCAGCCTCCATTTCCCCCCCGCAGACTCCCATTTCTGGCCTTCGAGCAAACCAACCAGACCCTTCAGCTTCAC
>JACVXV010000172.1 GCA_015661205.1 Candidatus Brocadiaceae bacterium | reverse complement strand
TTATAACCTTTCGATGCAAGGGAAAATACCTCATGCTCACGTTGGCAAATTGCTTCGATTTAAAAAGGTTGTTATCGACA
The DNA here is from genome assembly GCA_015661205.1 of Candidatus Brocadiaceae bacterium. Classification (GTDB taxonomy): domain Bacteria; phylum Planctomycetota; class Brocadiia; order Brocadiales; family Brocadiaceae; genus JACVXV01. The sequence goes on along the minus strand of JACVXV010000172.1, from coordinate 7,083 downwards.
ATTGGTTAACGGATACCGGTTGTGACGGTTCGGGGCCTGAGGGTTAGGCCAATGACTACCGGGTGCTTAAAAAGTCCTATAAGTCTCATGGGCGGGAAATCCCTTCTCACAGGCTGGCTATGTCGATATGTCCCAGGGCATCGGCTTTACTGTGAACCGTTCGCAGGCGGCGCAAAGCTATTCTTTGCCAAAGAACCTTCTGTTATTTCGGTGTTAAACGATGTTAATGATATGCTGGTGAATCTTTACCGGTGCATCCAAAACACCGAAAAACGGCAAAGACTCATGACTCTACTCAATGAAACACCTTATGCACGAAGTGTTTTTCAGGCGTGGAAATATGGCGATGAAACACCACAATCTGATGTTGAAATGGCGGCAAGATTTTTCTATTTATGTAAAAGTTCTTTTGCTGGCGACATTGAGCGTGGCGGATTTGCAATTCCTTCAAAAGGGACGAACCGAAATCCGGCACAAACTTATCAGAATAGCATCGGCATGTTAGAGATTGTTTCTCAAAAGTTAAAAGGCGTGACGCTTGAGTGCCTTGATTTCCAGGCGTGTATCAGGCGGTACGATTCACCGGATACCCTGTTTTACTGTGACCCGCCTTACCTGGGTGCAGGGCATTACTACGAGCGGGGAAATTTCACCCAGGAAGACCACCACTATCGGCTTAGTGAAATCTTACACAATGTTCAGGCGGCGGTAATGGTGAGTCATTACGAATGCGACACATACAATTTGTTATATCAGGGCTGGAACAAATACACCTTCGAGTCATTCAAAGGCAGTAGCAAAGCGTATTCGGGGGAATCAAAGCCTGTTACGATTGAATGTCTTTGGACAAATTTTGAAGCAAGAAAAATACAGAAAGCTTTATGGGTAAACCTATGAGATTTTATCCGTTCCGGGTGGATGATTTCCTTGCCTGGTTTTTGGTGTTCGAGGGCATCCGGGCGGTGTGCTGGATGATGTTAAAATAACTTAATTATAGCCGTAGCGATGCCCACAATGGCGGTAACGATGGTAATAAACTTAATCAATAAATCTCTCTGTGCTTCTAATATGCGGATTTCAAGGCGGTTAATCTTAGAGTCAAGCTCATTGCGGATAAATTCTTTTAAATCTTGCTGTCCATTAACATGGGACTGTTCAATAACGTCTGTAAGGACTTCCGATTGCTCATGAGTGAAGCCAACAGATTCAAACTTCCGTAAGTTTTCTAATTCTTTGGTTATGGGCATAATTTTTTACCCTTGAACCACCTAACTTCATGCTGGGTGATGATGTGGACGGGAGATTAATGAGTATGCTTCGAGTGCTTTTGGGTGTAACGTGTCCAGAAAATACCAATTAAACCTATGACAGACAAAATAATGAAGGCCGTTACCAAATTATCCATTGACTTCTCCTTCTACGGTATATGCCCAAACAAAAAATACAACGGTGGCGATTAAGCCGGAAATAATAATAAGTATGTTATGTTTTTCTTTTACAAAGTTTCCAACAATAGCAAGAAGGGCAATCCCTTTGCTCATGTCATACAAATACTTTGCTGTGCTTTCTCTTTGATTCTTGGTCATAGGCCACATTATAACACGTAAATAAAGAATGCAAAAGATAAAAACACATAAAAGACTTGACAATGTTCAAAAGGTACGGTAGTACGTACCGAAATGATAACGGCGCGGTCAGGCGCAAAAGATATTTGCCTGGGGATACCTGGGCAACAAAAGGCAACGGTTGAAGGTGCTGACCCACTTTCGGCTTGTTGCCTTTTTTATTTAAAGGACGTGACGTAATGGCAGTGAGATACCGTAAATACTTCGGGGTGTGTAAACCTATGCAATGCACGGGTAGACGTTCCAGGCAATGTCCTGAGACTCCCAGGCGCACAAACGGGGCGTATAAGACTTGTGGGACATGGTGTATTGAGTTCTTCGATGACCAAAAGCAGTGGCAGTCATTGACGTTCAAGGATATCAGAAATAAGACCGATGCTGAAAAGCGGTTAACCCTGTTTATATCAGACCGAGAGCGCGGCCAGTTGAAGTTACCTAAAAAGAAGAGCATACCGACGCTTGCAGAATATGCAAAGACATACTTGGAGCTACACAAGGGCGCAAAAGAAAACACCCTTGCCGTTAAACGGCGGGCTGTTGGCGTGCTGGTCAAGTATCTTGGCGAACATCCGTTAGATAAGATTACGCCTTTTATCATAGAAAAATACCGCATCCAGCGCAAAGAGCAAGACATGGTAAAGGATAGCTGTATCAACGTTGATATTGCTATTTTATCGCATCTCTATGCTACGGCTATCAGCGAGGGCGTAATTGACGTTAACCCGTGTCAGAAGGTGAAACGCCTGAAGGTCACACAGATTAAAGACCGGACACTATCCGGCGATGAAATAGCGGCTATCATGGACATGCCCGAAGCCAAAGACCGCTTGATGATACTGACGGCCTTGTTTACCGGTATGAGACTGAACGAAGTGTTAAACCTGACATGGGATGATATCGACTTCAGCAAAGGGATAATCCATGTATTTCAGGGTAAGACAAGTAAGACCTTTGATATACCGCTGTCTGACTGCTTAAGAACTGCATTAGAAGCCTTCAGGACGCATCCGGCGGGTTCGAGGGTGTTTGAGGTCAAAGAGATAACCCACAAGGCGGTTGTTGAGTACAGTAAGCATTTTAGCCGTCTCTTTAAGGACATGGGAATCACTGGGTTCACATTCCACAATCTCAGACATACCTTTGCAAGTCTTATGCAATCGGATTTAGGTATCGGAGCGGTAACGGTGATGGGCATGACCGGTCATTCAAGCTTAGGGATGCTTCAGAAGTATTCTCATACCGGCCTTGCAGCAAAACAAACAGCTATCAAGGCGTTAAACAGTCATGTAATTACCACCGGTAGAAACGTCAACCTGGCGGTAGGCCAATAAAAAAGGTACGGCAGGAGTACGACTTAAGCGAAATGACACCGATAGCAAATAGCCTTAAGAACCAACACTGATAAGGCTTTCAAGTCGTTTTTGCTTTATAACGGAAAATTTATACAAAGAATTTGTTGTTATCAAAACCAATAAATTTAGAATAAGGGAACTACCATAGTCGGACAGGGTTAAAATGTGACCAAAAGCCTTATACAAGGCTGAATATGAGACTTCGCAAAGAAATTTTTTGCTGAAAAATGTCAAAACGTTTTTTGTAAGATAATAAGCTTGTTCACCGTGCTTTTTAATCGTTCCCTCCTGGAGATTACCCACCCATGGCCTGAATCACCAGGAAGGAATTCTCCTTGGTACTGTTTTTTTGCCTTCCCGATGAGTTGTTTGGCCTGCGCTTTACGATTGGATGCCTGTTTCTGTCCGGGAATGCGTTTTGGATTAAGGTTCGGTGGGGAAGGGGGAGACGTATGGCAAAGCGTCTCAACCTGTGCGGATATCCATTCAAATGTCCGCATGTCGGTACAGCAATATCTTGGGTCAATGGTTACCTGCCCGCCTTGAACCTGGATCGCCTTTTCATCACCCAGTAATTCCCGCAAACGATGCAATTCGTCTGCCGTCTCCTGAGGCTCCCCGACTTCAAAAAGGACTTGCGCCATCAAAAGACGGTTTATAGCATCGGGGAAATGGACATCAACCTCTGCAACGAATCTGCTGGCTGTAACACGCGCCATAATTTCCTGTGAGGGGAAGGAAAATCCTTCCTTGAGGAGTTATTCATACACCGAAATCCATTTGTCGAGAGGCAGAAGATGTTCGAATTCGTTGACAAAGGTTTCCACCACACTCGACCAGGAGAGCAATATACCCACCCAATCTCCCCGGGTACGAAAGAGATGAAATGCGTCTTCAAAACAACGACGGCTTTCGGCGGGAACAAAAGGCAATTTGCAAATGCCCATCCAATAGATAAGCCATGGCTTATTCCTGAAAATAGTATCTGGAATGAGCCTAATCCACCCTTCCAGTGTTTTATTCCTCCCTTGCACCACCAGCATCTGCGCCTGATTGGTGATCAATCGCACAATCCCTTCAAAGTCACCCGCGTCCTGCAACAGCGACACGGCATCCTCTATCAATCCTGATTCCTCCATCAAGGCAGAGGCGTTTCGCTGTAACTCGGGCAACTCATCCGGACGGAAAAAGGACTTGGCCTTCGTCAAAAGAAATTCCCGAAAAAGCGGGTGGTATTGGTAGACCGTCTCTTGTGTTGTACGTATTGTGGTAAAATAGTTATTTTGGCTTAAGAATGTAATCTCCTTTATTTACCCATAAGATAACAAAGTTGAACTGGCAGCAGTAGCAACGCAAAGTAACAGAGCAGAATAATGTATAATTGCCGATGTTGGTGTCAAGGGGAAAATTATTACTTCCACCTGAATGGTTATGGAAATTTGAGGATAATCAGGGGTGCATGACGTGGTCTTTCAGCCTCTTCCTCTTCAAAAGCATCGACAACGCCTTTACGCATCGTTCTGGAGAAGGATATACGGGGAGGTTCCGGTCCTCGAATAACAGCTTGACCTTCGTGGTAAAGGAGCCACCCACGGTGCAGATAATGGCTGGCTTGCCGGAGGCCGTCATTGTTTCGGAGATGAGATCGACGACCCGTTCCGTCATACCTTGAGGTGCCATGAGGGGTATGACAATGGCGGCGTCATATTCGTCGCTTTCCACCATGCAGGCGCGTAGCGCAATGTGATAGTCGTTGTCTGAAGCGCTTCCCGTCAGGTCGATGGGGTTGTTTACTACGTAGTAGCCTGAAAAACTACCTCTTAGCTTTTCTTTTAACTGTGGAGATGGGAGCGGGACATCCAGGCCGTTTTCCGTACAATGGTCGGCTGCAATGACCCCAAAACCGCCACCATTCGTGACAATAAGTACCTTGTTGCCGCGCGGCGGGTTTTGCATGGACAGCGCCTTGACGCCATCGATAAACTCTTCAAGGCCGTTCGTTTCAATGATGCCTGCCTTTATAAACGCAGCCTTATAAATTTCGTATTTGCCTGCTATTGCGCCCGTGTGGGACTTTGCGGCGGCAATACCGGCCGCGCCCTTCCCGACCTTAAGCGCCACGATGGGTTTTTTCCGGGAGCAGGCCGTGGCAGCTTCAATAAATTTGAGACCGTGGTCTACCGATTCCATGTAGATGGCAACGACCCGAGTATTTTCATCATCCGATAAAAAAGGCAAGAGGTCGGACTCCCCCACGTCTATTCTGTTCCCGTAATTTGCCATCCTGGCTATGCCCAATCCCTCCTGCGCCGCGAGGTCCAGCACCGCCACGGCAAAGGCGCCGCTTTGAGAAAGGATGGAAACCGCACCCTTTTTGGGCTTGCTTACCCTTTCGTGCGGTAAAAAGGAGGTGGTAAAGTGCGCATAATTATCCATGGTACCCAAGCAATTCGGGCCGAGGATGCGTATGTGGTTATCAAGGGCAACCTGTTTGAGCTTCTCCTCCATTTCAATGCCTTCCTTGCCCGTCTCACGGAAGCCGGCGCTGATGATGATGGCATGGCCGATCTTCTTCCTGGCCTGCTGTTCGAGGACGTTTAATACCGATTGGGCGGGTATTGCAATAACGGTTAACGCAACTTCGTCGGGGATGTCAAGAAGAGATGGAAAACAGGGTAAGCCAAAGACGGTTTTGTATTTTGGATTTACCGGATAAATTCTTCCGCGATATCCGATATCGAGGATGTTTTTTAGGATGATGCCGGGCAGGCTGCCGGATTTTTCCGTAGCGCCAACAATGGCAACCGAGGAAGGATTAAAGAATGTTTCCATTATGATGGCGCTAAAGAGAGTACAACTATCGGACTTAACGGAGGATTTTGACATTTTTTGTAATACCCTGCAAAAAAGAGTGGTTTTTACAGGGTAATACAAGAGCGGTGCGGCTGATTTAAAAAAGTACGGCTTCGCTACTACTTACCGGAAACAGAGTAAGGCAGATACAATGTTACTTGTATTTGCCGACCCTTCTCCCCTTGCAACCCATTTTTCCATGATTTGCCCGCTTGCTTCTCCACGACAGCCTTTGTCTTCTTTTATCTCTCATGATCTATATACCTCAATTTTGAAAAACTTTAAGATACTAAATAACGTTGTTCCCGATAAAACTATGCCTGTTTGCTCACGTCCTTCTCAATGTCAATTTTTTTCTGCGTGTTTTTGCCGGTTGAGCCGGTGGCGTCGGCTACCTCGTCTTCAACGCCTTTAACGCCCTTTTTGAACTCAACAATGCCTTTCCCTACTGACTTCATAACGTCGGGAAGTCTTTTCCCGAAAATAAGAAGCGCCACAATGAGAATAATGAACCATTCCCACCCACCTGGCATACTAAACATGGTTTAGATCTCCTTTATATAAAAAGCTCGAAACTTATAGAAAACTTAAAGGATTATATCATCATGCCGTTAAAAATCAATGAATTTGTTTGAAATGGAAATACGGTTAAGGAGGACGGAGAAATAGTGGTAGGGTGGATTAAGCAAAGCGTCTCCACCAGATTATGACTTTTCCTTATTCCCCCTGAATTTGGAATAACAATAGTAAGACTTATGAAGAGAAAAGGTGCATTGCCTTCCAAAAGGGTGTAAGATGTTTTTATCAAGAAAGCATCTTAAACAAAGAGGAGATGCAATGCAGATTAAGACTTTACTAAATAAAGTTGAGAATTACAAGTCGTTTGTTTACAAACCTGAGTTCCATAAAGGCATATTTAATGCGTGAAGACTTTCAGCGTTTTTGGGAGTATAAGTATTCGGCATGTCCAAATTAATGCCTTCAGAAATTTCTGTAACCCTACTGGCGTTTCTTCCCCCAACTTTAAATATAAAGCATCTACTTCATCATTGTAATCACTGCTGTCCAAACGTTCAAAATTAAATAAATCATAAGTATAGTAATACAAATACGATAAGAGCAAAATAGGCCGTTATCGATTTGAAATTCAATAGTATAGAGCCTCCGCATAAACTAAAAAACAAATCATCAAAAAGCAAAAAGGTATGTCAAAAGTCCTGGTGATAAAATAAATTTAACTTCACAGCGAAGGT
>JACVXV010000171.1 GCA_015661205.1 Candidatus Brocadiaceae bacterium | reverse complement strand
CAAGGTCTCATTAGGCTTTGTCGAAGGCCTTAATAACAAGATTCGGGTGATACAAAGAAGGGCATACGGCTTAAGGGATGAGGAGTATCTTCGTCTGAACATTCTTACTTGTATGCTACCGGAGATATAAAAATGCACAATTTTACCCACTCACTTTCCTGAAGAGTCACGCTTCCCGACAACCTATCGCAATCCCCGCCTTCTTTTGAAATAACCCTAAAACCAAAAGAAATGCGATCGGAAACAATTATCATTGCAACGAGCGCGACAGAAGGCGGCGTTTATGAATTTACGGAAACCGCAGTTAACAAATCGGCTCCGGAATTCCAGCAATCAGCAAAAGTCCAAATCAATATTTCTCTTGATATCCCCGACACACCGATTAATTTTAAAGCGCGAAAAGGAGAATGCGGCAGTAAATCGATAAAACTTGGTATGGAGTGATAATTTTAATGAAACTTATTACAGCTTAAACAGACGAGATTCTGACGGCAATAAAACGATAACTATCCCTAAAGATACAATATCTTATACGGATAAGGATTTAAAAGAAGGATACACCTATTATTATGAATTAAAAGCATGCAACGGTACGGGCTGTTCTGACACCACATCCCAAGGTCCCATTAAAATGCCGACTGAATGCAAACCCGTGGTCTCCACGTTCCAGATCAACAACGGTACTGCCGAGACGACGAGCCGCAAGGTGACGCTCAATAACATGGCAACGGGCAGTCCAACGCATTATAAGGCCAGTGAATCCCCAACGTTCAAACGCGCCACCTGGAAGGTTTACACGTTGGTGCCTAAATTTAAATTAAGCGCTAACAAGGGGGTAAAGACCGTCTATTTTAAGGTCAAAAATACCAAAGGTGAGTCCTCGGTTGTTAGCGACACGATTACCCTTAAAAAGGCGTTCGCGGCGGTTGTTGCTGATGCAGGAATTGACCAGATGGCGCGCAGGGGCAGTGTGATAACGCTTGATGGCAGTAAGAGCTTTAGCCCTGAAGAGAACGTGCCGCTGGTGTATGAATGGGGCTTTATTTCGTGGTCGTCCAGGATGGAAAGTTTGCTATCTGATTCCAAATCGGTCAATCCAACATTTACCCTCAAAAGACAAGGCAGATGTGAAATACAACTTGTTGTTAAAGATTTCTTTGGAATTGCGAGTGAACCAGACACCGTTGTTGTTAGCACACAGGATACTACGCCGGTTGCTCATGCGGGGAGTGACCAATCAATAAGCGAGGCAGGAACACGGGTAATGCTGAATGGCGCTCAAAGTTATGATCCTGACGGCGACGTCCTTGCCTATCAATGGGCATTCATCTCAAGACCTGCCGAAAGCGCGGCTTCTCTTGAAAATGCGGATACGGTCAGGCCTGCATTTGTGGCGGATGTGCCGGGCGACTACGTGATACAATTGATGGTAACTGATAGTCAAATCCACAGTTCATCCGCTACGGTGACGGTAAGTTTTGGAAACGTAAGGCCGGTGGCAAACGCAGGAAAGAGCCAGGCAGTTAAGGTGGGAGATATTGTAACACTGGCAGGCGATGGAAGGGATGCGAATGGGGATGCGTTAAATTACCGATGGATACTTTCATCGTTTCCCGGTGGAAGCTTGTCCGAAATGGCAGATTCATCGGTAAGGGTAACAACCTTTACCCCTAACCGCGCGGGTACCTACGTGGCACAGCTTGTTGTGAGTGACGGTGATCTTGATAGTAAACCGTGCGCTATTCAAATACAGGCATTTACCACGCAAACGAAGACCGTAGCGGCTTTACTGGGATTGGATACGGAGATAGCATCATTGGATAGTAGCGCATTTAAGAACGGCGATATGCAGAATTTGCTGTTAAACAAGCTCAACGCCGTGATAGCGAATGTAGAAGCGGGTAAACATGCAGATGCTGCGAATCAGCTTCGGAATGATATCTTACCAAAAATGGGTGGCGTAGAGAGTCCGGAAGGGGATAGCGTTTTTTGCTATCCGATCCCGCCGGTGGTGGATCGCTTTCAAAATAAGTACTCGTCAAATCATAAAGCAGAACGTCATACTTTGCACCAAACAGATTTCCCCATTGCCCTTTTATAACCGATATATTTCGCTATACTTATTCTTCAAGTAAGTAATAAAAGGCTGCGTTTGCAACGGTTTGCCGGTGATTTTGTTTGATAGTTCATTCAGGGTAAATTTGCGTCCGTGTACGTGCAAACGGATGCGCAGCCAGTCGAGCAGGGGATAGAATTCTCCTTTTTCGATTGACGCCTCCAGTCCCGGAACCTCTTTTTTACATTGCTCGAATAATTGCGACGCGAAGAGGTTGCCCAGCGAGTACGTTGGGAAATACCCGAAAGCGCCGTGTGACCAATGGACGTCCTGCAGCACGCCCTCTGCGTCATCCGGCGGTGTGATGCCGAGGTATTCCCGCATCTTGGCATTCCACGCCTCCGGTAGGTCTTTTACGTCCAGCCGCCTTTCAAGGAGCATGTTCTCCAGTTCAAACCGAAGGATAATGTGCAGGTTGTAGGTAATCTCATCCGCCTCCACGCGTATGAGCGACGGTTGCACGCGGTTTACCGCGCGGTACATCTTTACCGCATCCACATTTTTTAATTGTTCGGGAAAGAGGGTGCGTGCGCGTGGGATAAAGAATTTCCAAAACGGCAGGCCGCGTCCGACCAGGTTTTCCCACATCCTTGACTGTGATTCATGAATGCCGAGCGATGCGCCGCCGGCCAGAAGCGTCCGTTCAAGGCTTTGGCTGACGCCCTGATCGTAGAGCGCGTGGCCTGTTTCATGAATCGTCGCAAAAAAACCCGCCGGGAAATAGTCGGCCATGAAACGGGTGGTAATGCGCACGTCATTTATCGAAAATGACGACGTAAACGGATGCGGAGAACGGTCCTGGCGTCCGCGATTAAAGTCGTACCCAAGGTGTTTTGCTACCTCCATGCCGATGTCCCACTGTTTTTGCTCATCAAAAGGCCGGCACAAAAAGGAATTGTCTACCGTATCCTGTCTTGAAGCAATGGCATGGACGAGCGGGACGATCTCCTTTTTGACCTCTGCAAAAATGGCCTCAATCTGTGCGGTTTTCATGTCTGGCTCGAATTCGTCAAGCAAGGGGTCGTAGATACGGTCGGTGTAGCCCAAACACCCGGCATACTGTATCTTCAGATCAAGATTCCGTTGGAGAAAGGGGGCGAATTGGGGAAACTCGGACGCCGCTCTCGCCTGTCGCCATGCGTCGAACGCCTGCGCGCCTGCGTGGGCAATTTCGAACACCAGCGTGGCCGGGATGCGCCGTGCCTTGTCGTAATCTCGTTTTGCTACGCGAACAAGGCTTGCATCGTCAGAATCGTAAGAGAGCTTTGATGCATATACCCGGAGTTCTTCAAGGAGGCGGCCCATGGCGTCGTCAATAAACTTTTCGTGCGCAAGGTGGCTAAGCGTCGCGATCTGCTGTGCGCGTGCACCTGCTCCACCGGGCGGCATGTAGGTTTGCTGGTCCCATCCGAGCAATGAAACGGCATTCTGGATATCACTAATTTCACCAAGCCGTTTTTTCAATTCGTTTAGTTTGTCTTGCATAGAAATCCCTCTAAACCGATTGTTATAATGAATACCAAACCGCATAAAAAAGGCATTAGAACAAAAAACAAAGAATATTGCAATTCTTAATAATTCTTTTGGATAAATATGGGCACGGATTTACACGAACGGGCATAGAGAAACAGGGTTTGTCTGTGTCTATGATGCTTGTCCAGGTTGTGCCGCCCCCTGATTACGTGAAGTGAACAACCCCTCAACACATTTCCATCCATCCACACATTTTCCGTTTGTTCCGTGTCTTCCGTGGTTAATACATCATCTTTTGTGATAAGTTGGCATTCAAAATAGTCTGTATGGAAGAGGGTCGTGAGGTATGTATCCTGGTTTGCAAAAACGTTTGTAACCGCGGAATACCTGGCGCGGCAAAGCCGCAACCAAAAAGACCAGAACTTCTATTGTTCGTTGATGACAACTTTAGTCCTTTATATTAAAGCTCTTACGTAAATGGAAGCATGAAAAACACGCATAAAAAACAAGAAGTTGATGGATCGTAGTACGGAACACACGGAATACGGAATGTACAGGTCTCGAGTTAAATCATTTGAACCACATCAAGAATTAAATTCCCTTGTATGCCTTGAAAAGGCGGATAAAATACAAACGTATTGGAATAACTACTTAGGTATATAGGCTGCAGGCTGAAGACTGAAGGCAAAATCGTATGTGATTATGCAAAATTTCAGGCAGGCGAAAGCTTTCAGCCTTCAGTCTAAACACCTGAGTAGCTACAAAAAGATAATAATAACCGGTAAATAAGGACGGAAAATTACATGAAATTATTAGTCCCATCAACAGGCACACCCATCTCATTTTTAGACATTCTGGTTGGAGTAACTTCCTTGCTTAACCGGCCAATGGCCGCCTTTGGAGCCACCTTGAAGGCTTACACCAACAAGAAACATTGTTACTTCACCAACTCCGGCACCACCGCATTTTATCTCATACTGAAGGCGTTAAAAAAACTCTCGGACAGGACGGAAGTCGTTCTACCCGCCTACACGGCGCCATCCCTCATCCTTCCCATCAGAAAGGCAGGATTAAAACCCGTATTATGCGATATCTCCTTAAAAACCTTCAATATGGACATCCCGTTGCTCGGCAATTGTATAAATGAAAACACCCTGTGCATCGTGCCGGTACACATGTTTGGCGCGCCTACGGACATGGAGGCGGTGATGGAGATTGCCAGGCGGCGCGCTGTTTTCGTGGTGGAAGACGCTGCGTCGTCACTGGGGACGCTTATTAATAACAGCCCGACGGGTATTTTGGGGGACGTTGGCTTTTACAGCTTTAACCGGGGGAAAAACCTCTCGACCCTTTCAGGCGGATGTATTGTTACGGACAACGCGGGGTTAGCAGAGAAAATACGCGCTGAATGCGCCTTGCTGCCAAAACTGAAATTGGTTTCAAGGGTAAAGGCCTCGGTCAAGCTGGTAGCCCTGTCGCTTGCCGTGAGACCGCTTTTTTATACCTTGTTTTACAACCTGATATCAAAACTAAAATATACCGCCTTGCATATGGATTTCGAAAGTTTTGCTTATACAAATTTTCAAGCAGGGGTTGGGCGTTCCTTGTTTAACCATGCTGGTAAAATCTTTGGTAAACGGTACGATCACGGCATGTTTTTATTCGACAAACTGAATGGATTGAAAGGCATTAACCTCCCGGAACTAATCCCGCACGCCACCACCGTATTCAACCAATTTCCTGTCTTGTTTAATGATGAAGGCGTGAAGGAAAAGGTGTTCGAGAGGATTATCAGTACCGGCATTGAAAGCACGAAGCTGTACCCGAATCCCATTCATCGTGTGTATGACCTGGGATACGACACCAACCGTGAAGACCCGCTTCCCAATGCCACCTATTTTTCAAAACGATTGCTACTCATCCCTACCCACCCCATGCTGAACGTTGCCGGTTTATCTTGCATGGTAAACATTATTAAAGAAGGTCTGGGGAGTTGCTGACACGCCCCGTTAGGGACATTATATTCCTTGCTCATCAGCCGATTACATCGGAATGGTGGCCGAAGGCCGCCAAAAGATTTACTGAAGATAAATGAGAAGCTCCGTATTAAGACACCGGTTATTTGTACACCGGTTTTAAATATATTTTATTTATTCTTTGCATTGTTACACATTATCTGATAATATCTTAGTCAGTTGAACAGTTGCAATTTAAGGTCGTATATATATTCGCGTTATATTAAGGCTACAAAGTTACAACTTTGTGGCCTTTTTTTTTGGAATTTTTTAATGGTGGAGGGGGTGATTTAGTATGGCACAGGGAACCGTGAAATGGTTTAACGACAAGAAAGGTTTTGGTTTTATTTCCCAGGATAATGGAGACGATGTTTTTGTACATCAGACTTCCATCCAGGGCGAGGGGTTTAGAACTCTTGCTGAGGGAGATAAGGTAGAGTTCGACGTTACGAAGGACTCAAAGGGTTACAAGGCTACAAACGTAGTCAAATTGTAAGTTTATTATAAAATGTTAAGGAGATGATTTATATGGCACAGGGAACCGTAAAATGGTTTAACGACAAGAAGGGCTTTGGTTTTATTTCCCAGGATAATGGAGACGATGTATTTGTACATCAGACTTCCATCCAGGGCGAGGGGTTCAGAACCCTTGCTGAGGGAGATAAGGTAGAGTTCGACGTTACGAAGGACACAAAGGGTTACAAGGCTACAAACGTAGTCAAATTGTAAGTTTATTATAAAATGTTAAGGAGATGATTTAATATGGCAAACGGAACCGTGAAATGGTTTAATGACAAAAAGGGCTTTGGTTTTATTTCTCAGGATAACGGAGACGATGTATTCGTGCATCAGACCTCCATCCAGGGCGAGGGGTTTAGAACTCTTGCAGAGGGAGATAAGGTACAGTTCGACGTCATGAAGGACGCAAAGGGCTACAAGGCCTCAAACGTAGTAAAATTATAAGTTTGTAACAAGAAAGAGCACTCTTATATTTTGCTGGATAATTAACTACAATGGATAGGTTTTATAAAAATATGGAGTAGTCACTTAGCTTATTATTACCATTATGATGTGAAAGCCCCAATATCGGTAAAAGGATATTGGGGCTTTTTTTTTGTTGCGCAAAAAGGCATTCCACATGGGAATCCAAAGTTATAATGCTCGTGTCCTGCCAAAACCAAATAGCCATTATTTTCGCAGGCACTATTCCAACTCATTTTGATCCCCCCGCAAACGCGCATAAATAGAATGAAAATTCAAATACAATCGAGCGACCCTGTAAAACACTTCCGTTCATTTTTAAAATGTGCTTGCTTTTTAGAAATGTTTTGGTACTATACTTGACTTTTATATGCAATTGCTATTCTATAGTAAACTAGTATTCTGATTGTTCATTAAATAAACACCACACGGTCGTTTTTGATGTATTTACAGGTTTTTTGCAGATTTCGGATAAAGTGATTAACAATTTTCAACAAAGTTTTCGGTACTTTCTCTCTCATCAATGGAAATGACGTCTGACAAGATTGAACACGCAATTGAACACGCGGAACACTTGATGCCCGATCAAGGGCCATTGCCGTTCTTCGTTCATCATAACACCATTCACCACTTCGAGACGTACGACTTTTTCGAAGGCATAAAACAGGCCGGGCGCGCATATAGCGCAAAGGCTTTCATGTCCGAAGAAGAGTTTCTCCTGGCGTTTGAACGCAGCCGCATTACGGCGGATACTCTTCAGAAGAATATCAAAGCATATATCACGCAACACAACCTTGATATTCAGCCGGATATCCTGTTTAAGCTCATGACGAAGAATCCCCATACCCGCCCGGCGCCGGACGAGAAGATTTTGCAGTTCGTAAACGATACGGCATATCAGCGCCCCGGTTATTACAAAGAGGCGATCCAAATCACTCACAATCGTGATATCGACGAGCTGATGGGGCCGATCCTCTTTCGGTTTTTATCCGCCTATTTCGACTTCGGCCTGGCCTATTGGCCCATGCCGCACCGGGAGAAGGGGTTGTGGCACTGCTTTTGTAAAATGTACTCGAAGGGCGGTTTCTTAAGACCGAGATTTCTCAAGACCTTAAATCGAATTATTGCAGAAGTGAAGCAATGCCCATGCGAGGATGTTACTGCCCGCCTGCTTCAACGGCTGGACATTCCCGATGAACACCTGGATGACTATATGTTCCGTACCCTGTACCGTTATAAGGGGTGGGTCGGAACTATTAAGGCGCTGGATATGACGCCGGAATGGGTAGCAAAAAACGAAATCAAGGCGTCATTTAAAGAGGTTGTTTCCGTTATCCTCGCGCTTGAGCTTGCGGCTATCGAGTTTGTATGCGGCCTGCAAGGAGTGAAGATACCGGTCTACAAGCCGGAGCCTTTGTATGATCCGTATTTTGTCGCCTCCATCGTGAGCGCATTGGGTATTAAAAATAACGGCGCTTTCCCAAGAGAGGTTACCCAGTTTACCAGCGAAAATTGCCAGGAAATTTGGCAGCACGCTTATGAGGATACCTTCTACAACCAATTCCTTTCGACGTACCGTCAGGGAGCCATTGAGTCAAAGCCGAAATACAAGCTTCCGAATTACCAGGTCTTTTGCTGCATTGACGACAGGGAGGAGTCTTTCCGCCGCCATCTGGAGCAAATAGACCCCGACGCAGAGACGCTGGGCGCTGCCGGGCATTTCGGCCTCGACATGAAATTCAAGGGTGCACCGGAGAAGCATTTCCGCAAGATGTGTCCCCATCCATTGGTAACGCCATCAGCGAAGATTTACGAAGAGGCCGTGACGCTTGAGGATGCAATGCCCAAAAAACTACAGTTCTACGGAGAAGTGCAGTGGGCAATTACACAAGCATCCAAGACCCTTTTGGGGAGCTTTGTCCACACGGTTTTCAGCGGCCTTTTGAATTTCCTGCCGTATACCCTGGACGTCCTCTCTCCGAAATACAGTTCTAAGCTGCGGCGGTATCTGGCGGCGCACGAACCCAAGACACGATTGGTTTACAAGAAGGAAACCTGGGAGAATGAGAAGGGATGGAATTTGGAAAGCCGGATTGCCCGCGCTACAGCCATACTCAAAGGCAGTGGGTTTTCCGATAATTTTTCGCCATACATATTCGTTCTGGGTCATGGATCGAGCAGTCTCAATAACCCACACGAGGCCGCCCACGACTGTGGTGCCTGTGCGGGTGGACGCGGCGCGCCCAACGGGCGGCTTTTTGCAGCGATATGCAATGAGCCTGAAGTGCGCGCCGGACTGGCAGCAAACGGTGTAATTATACCGGATTCGACCCGGTTCATCGGCGGATATCACAACACCTGCAGCGATGAGGTGCTTTTCTTTGACCTTCCCTTTCCCATAGAACCGCGTCTGCAAAGGTACATAAACACCATTCATAGAGCAGCGGCATTGGATGCAAAAGAGCGTTGCCGGAGGTTTGACGAGGTTAAGACAAACCTGTCGGAAAAGGGTTTTGCCGACTATGCCCGCGGTCGCGCGATGGACATTACCCAGCCTCGGCCTGAATACGGCCACTGCACGAATGCAATGGCCATTGTAGGGCCAAGGTATTTGACGAAAAATCTTTTTCTGGACAGGCGCTCGTTTCTGATTTCTTACAATTACACGGTAGATCCCGAAGGAAAGTCACTAAGAAACATACTCGGCGCGGTTGGGCCGGTGTGTGCGGGTATTAACCTTGAATACTATTTTAGCTTTATTGACAACGAGCATTACGGCTGCGGCACCAAACTGCCCCACAACATCACCTCTCTGGTAGGGGTAATGAACGGACATCTCAGCGACCTGCAGTTGGGATTGCCGTGGCAGATGGTCGAGGTACATGAGCCTACCCGATTGATTCTGCTCGTTTGCTGTAAGGTCGAGACGATGGAAACCATCCTCGGCGAGGCCTTTGGTTACACGAACGAACCTGGACATTTTCAGTGTTTGGTGAAGCACAATTGGATTACCCTCGTGATTCATGATCAAGATCAGGAAAAGCTATTTTTGTGGAAGGGCGGGTTGGATGGCTGGTTTGTGCCGTTCGAAGAAACGGCGGATGTGCCCGAATACAGAGGCGACGATCCGCGGTTTTTCCTCGAGCAGGATCATCTTTTGTTTGGCAAAATTACTTAGGAGTATCCGGTGGAAAACTCTTTAATTACCTATCTTGTGCACTACTTTATATTGTTTCCAATTGCCAAGATACTTTTTATCAACATCCAGTATTTTACCAGCAAACAGGAACCTGGGGAGTACATGGTTCGCAAACTGGTACAATGGGGAAACACTAGTGATTTTATTCACGTCGCGATTGCCTTGTATTTCCTGGGATTTAGGGCGGTTACGGTGCAGATCGAAAACTTCTGCTTCCTTGGCTGGCCATTCATCGTGCATTGGGATCTCCTTACGTTTGTCTTTTTGGCATTCACGACGACAATCATTGCGGTCATTGGCCACTTTTCTCTCTTCTACCTGCACCGCGATGCGTATTATCATAAGTTCTTTTCCCTCTATTTTATCTTTCACTTGTCCATAAAGCTTATCGTTCTCAGTTCAGGCTCCAGCTTTTTGTTCATGGGTTGGGAACTTCTGGGCTTTTCTTCGGTACTTCTTATCGCTTTTTATGAGCACCGTTCCAATCCGCTCAAGAACGCCATGCGGGTGTTGTTTATTTA
>JACVXV010000170.1 GCA_015661205.1 Candidatus Brocadiaceae bacterium | reverse complement strand
TCTTATGCCTTTAAAAAACCCTGGGGTCTGGGGCAAAGCCCCATCCTTTTGTAGCTTATTTTACATTTCAAAATTCCAATTCACGGTGAACCAGCACACCCGCGCCCATGCTCTGGCATTTTTACATGTGCCACTCCCCCCCCCGCCAGCGAGGGACAGTGTTCTGCCACATCTTCGGTGGCTTTCATACCGTAGTGAGTCACAAGCAGGCATGGACAAACAGGGTTTGTCCATGCCACCCAATAATTCCGCATCACTTCGCGCCCGGACTATTTGCCTGCTTTGGTTTGCTTTTCATGGAAAGTGAAATCCTTTTCCTTTGCAAATCGATTGCAAGCACGGTTACGGACACCTTCTGTTGCACCTGCACCACCTCGCTCGGATTTTTTACGAAACGGTCGGCAAGTTCACTGACGTGAACCAGCCCATCCTGATGCACACCAATGTCCACAAAGGCGCCAAAGGCCGTTACGTTGGTGACTATGCCGGGAAGCTGCATACCCGGCTGGACGTCTTCCATCTTTTCAACCCCCTCGGCAAACCCGAAGGCCTCGAATTTCTCCCTCGGATCACGGCCTGGCTTGGACAATTCGGTCATGATGTCATTCAAGGTAGGAACACCCACCTTCTCCGTCACGTATTGAGTGAGATTGATCTTCTTCCTGAGCACTTCATTCCGTATCAAATCGCCAACCGTGCAGCCTGCGTCCTTTGTCATGGCATCCACGATGGAATAGCTTTCTGGATGGACGGCACTCCCGTCAAGCGGGTTCTTGCCGTCCCTGATACGCAGGAAGCCGGCGGCCTGCTCAATGCTCAAACGCCTTGGGGCCAAGCCGGGGCACCTTTCTGAGTTCTTCCCTTGAAGCAAACGGGCCGTTTTCGTCGCGGTATTTTACGATATTACCCGCAAGCTGCGGGCCCAGGCCGGAAACGTAGGTGAGGAGCTGGCGGCTGGCGGTGTTTACCTCGACGCCCACCTTGTTCACACAACTGATGACGATATCATCAAGGCTTTTCTTGAGTGCTCCCTGATCGACGTCGTGCTGGTATTGCCCGACACCAATGGCCTTCGGGTCTATTTTTACCAGTTCAGCCAACGGGTCAAGGAGCCGTCTGCCTATGGATACGGAGCCGCGCACCGTTACATCGTGGTCTGGGAACTCCTCGCGTGCGACGTCCGAGGCGGAATAAACCGAGGCGCCGCTCTCATTTACCATTATTACGGAAATACTGCCCGGTAGGCCGAGCGAGCGGACAAAGGATTCCGTCTCCCTGCCTGCTGTGCCGTTTCCAACGGCAATGGCCTCCGTTTGGAACTGTTTGCAAAAACCGATGATTTTTGAGGCGGCGTCTGCCGTTGCCTTTTCCGATTGATGGGGAAATATGGTGTCGGTGTGCAACAATTTCCCTTGCTTATCCAGGCAAACAACCTTACATCCGGTGCGATACCCGGGGTCTATGGCAAGGACGTTTTTCTGCCCCAGCGGCGAGGCAAGCAAGAGTTGCCGCAGGTTATCGCCAAAAACCTTTATGGCCTCTTCTTCCGCGCGTTCCTTCATTGCGAGGCGCACGTCCGTTTCCATCGACAGGGACAAGAGCCTCTTGTAACCGTCGTGAACGGCCATTTTAACCTGCTGAGACGGAAGCCCCTTTCCCTTGATGAAAAGCATTTCCAGCAGTGACAGCGCCTCGTCTTCCGGGGGGCTGAGGTGCAGCATCAAAAAGCCCTCCTTCTCCCCGCGTCTCATGGCAAGTATCCGGTGTGACGGCGCTTTGGTAACGGGTTCCTTCCAGTCGAAATAATCCTTGTACTTTATCCCCTCTTCTTCCTTGCCGGCGGTTACCTTTGACGCAAATACGCCCTTGTTCAGGAAAAGTTCGCGCATTTTTGCGCGCGCCGTCTGATCCTCGTTTACCATCTCTGCAATAATGTCCCGCGCCCCTGCAAGCGCCTCCTCGACGGTATTTACCCCTTTTTCCGCATTGACAAAGTTGGCGGCTTCCGTCGCAGGGTCCATATTGCCCTGTTCGAAGATACGCATAGCCAGCGGTTCGAGTCCTTTCTCACGCGCAATAATTGCCCGTGTGCGGCGTTTTGGGCGATAGGGAAGGTAAATATCCTCTAAAACGGTTAAGGATTCAGCCTCGGCGATTTTCCCTTTTAGTTCATCGGTAAGCTGTCCTCGTTCCTCCAGCGCCTTGAGAATGGCATCGCGGCGTTTATCAAGTTCGGCCAATTGGCTTAAGCGGTCACGGATGGCGGTAATCGCAACCTCGTCAAGTGTGCCGGTGGCTTCTTTGCGGTATCTTGCAATAAAAGGAACGGTCGCGCCCTCCGCAAGGAGTGACGCCGTCACCTGAACCTGCTTTACGTTTATCCGTAGTTCACCTGCAATTTTTACAATATGCTCTTCAGTCACTTTGTTTCATTCCCTTCGTCATTATTCCAGAGGGGGGTTAAAAGCCGCCCTCAAACCAATGTTTAATACATAATACCTATGCGCGGCAAAGCCGCAACCAAAAAGCGATTGACCACAAAAGACACGAATTTTCACGAACGGGCATGGATGAACAGGGTTTATCCATCTCTGCGCGCGTGTCTATGCTGCTTTTCCGGGTTGTGCCGCCCCTACGGGGCTAAAACAATAGGTATTCTTTTACCCACCGCTTACGCAGTGGGCTACGGTTGTTACACCCCGATGGGGTGTCTTTGTCATGCCCCGTTAGGGGCAACACAACCGTAGCCCACTGCGTAAGCGGTGGGAAAGCTATACAGTCATCAAGCCCCGGAGGGGCGACACAAATACCAAAACATTCAAATATTCTTTTCTTAACACGTGTGAGTCACTGGTTTGTTAAAAAAACTTACAAAGCGCTTTTATACTATCAAAATTATACCCTGGTTTGCAAACAGGAATCATCTATGATATAATGACTTCTTAAATATTATTTCTTTTATGCGTTTTTATCTGTGTATTCTGTAACCATTTACAGAACCAGGCTCATGTGTAAAGATAAACGCTGATAAAGTTTTTATAGAGTATTTCCCATGAGATGGTTTACCTTTCTTTGTATTCTTTTCTGTATTTCGCTTATCCAGACATCTTTAACGTACTGGATTAACATTGGGTTGGCTGTACCCGATTTGTATTTTTCACTGATAATATTCTATTCCTTTCTCGCGGATCTCAAGCAAAATGCCGTTGCAAATTGGCTGACAGGGTTTTCCAAGGACCTGGTTTCAGAGGGACCTTTTGGGATTAATTCCGTGTTTTTTGTCGCTATCGGTTTTTTCGTCTGGTCCAGCAGGGGACTTCTTTACCGGGGACACGTCATTACGCATATCCTGGTTACCTTTATCTTCGCGTTCATATACAACGTGCTGTATGCCATACATACCGCTACATCATTTCACTCGCTCTGTTTTTCGGCCACCGTATGGGCGATTTTTGTGTGTTCACTTTATACGGCTATGGTGATTCCCCTTTCTTTTTGGGTGTTTGGCAAATTTCAACCTACTCAAAACCTTTTTCATAATAGAAAATAACTAGACGATGTATCCCTTCCGTTTTAAAATGATCCTCATTATCATCTGCATCCTCTTTATCGGCCTTGTGGTCAGACTCTATCAACTCCAAATACAGGAATGCGATAATTACCGGGGCATCTCGAAAAACCGCCGCATCTCATCCTATCCGCTTGAGGCCGCCCGCGGAAGCATCTATGACAGAAATGGTAAAACCCTGGCCATGGACCACCACTCGTTTGATGCGTCTGTCCAATACAAGAATTTGCTCTATTGCCACATTGTGTACAACCGTGTGACAATTCCCCGTGTTAACGAAATACCAGCACATAAAAAAACAACAAAGGCATGCATTGAATGCCATGAGAAGCAAGACGTATGGCTGAACAAAATATGCAAAATACTCGGCGTCCCGCAAAGCGCCCTGCTTGAACGCGCAAAACAAATCGTTGAAAAGGTGGAGCGGTTGAAGCAAAACGTCGAGCAAAAAACAGGCCGGGCAACCCGTATCAAGGAAGAGCTGGACTATCATTCGCTTATCTCAGACATCCCCTGGGAAAAGGTTGTGCAAATCGAGACACAGCAGGATACATCATCCGGCATACGCATTATTCCCAAACCGGAGAGGATATATCCGGAGCAAAAACTGGCTTCGCACGTCCTGGGATATTTAGGGAGGCTTAACGAAAAGGAGTGGAAAGAACAAAGCAGCAAGTGGAATAATTTTATACTCCATTCCTATTTTACGGGTAGCAACACCGCTTCTTTCCTCTACGACGGCTATGCGGAGAATGACTTGATAGGAAGATCGGGCGTTGAGGCCTATTTTGAAGAAGAATTGAAGGGCATGCGTGGTAAACGGTTTGAAGAAACCGTCTGCAAAAACACTCAGATTGAAAAAGTAATTTTAGAAAGGCCCCCGGTCGCCGGAAACAATCTTTACCTAACTATTGACAGCCAGATTCAGACGTCAACGGAAAAGGCGCTGGGCAAGAACTTTGGGGCTATTATTGTCATGGACCCCTGGACAGGGGAGATACTCTCCATGGCAAGCAGTCCCCGCTTTAACCCAAATACCGTCAATAAGGATTTCAACAAACTTAACAAGCAACACCTAAAACCCTTTATGAACAGGGCCATACAAGGGGCATTGCCGCCCGGCTCCACCTTTAAAGTTATCACGGCCATTGCCGCCTTAAGCACGGGACGCATCAGCAACGCGACAAGTATTGACTGCCGCGGCCACACCAATTACCGTGAAATCCAGTTTAAATGCTGGCTGGACAGCGGGCATGGACCCACTACCATTGAAGACGCCCTTCCCTATTCGTGCAATGTGTTTTTCTTTGATACGGCAAAGATTCTAGGAGGCGACTTGTTATACACCTGGGCAAAGAAATTCTGTGTCGGGGATAAAACAGGCATTGATATTGTTCATGAAAGAGGCGGAAACATCCCGAAACTGAAAAATACGGCAACGGCCATGAACGTTTCCATCGGACAAGGTGCGCTGCTCACAACGCCGCTTCAGATGGTACGCATCTATGCGGCCATTGCAAATGGCGGCACTTTAGTGCAACCCCACGTGATGCTGAAGATCACCAATGGTGATGGAGAAACGATTCGAACGGGTGTGCCGGGCAACGTCCCGAAACTCTCTCTGCAACCGGCAATGCTGTATACCATCCGCACGGCACTTCACGGTGTGATAACCCGCGGCACGGCAAAGCACACCGGATTGGACATCTATAAAGTTGCGGGGAAGACGGGGACCGCCGAAACGGGGCGCGCAAAAGACAACCACGCCTGGTTTATCGGATACGCCCCTTATGATAACCCCAAATACTGTTTTGCCATCCTCATTGAACACACGCCCGGCCACGGCGCAGAAATTGCCGGACCTATTGCCAAGGAATTACTTGCAGACTTATTCCCGGAAATAGAGCCTTCTTCGTAATAGGGCGAAGAGGTCTCAAGGACGCAGAAGTACGCGATTCACAAGGCGCAGGTTCAATTTATCAATAAATTTGTTTTTTCACGGGGAAAAATGGTATCATAAAACAACCATTTAAACTTGTAGCGCGGGGATTCACCCCATACGTGTTAAGTTAAAAAATGAAAAGACGGTCAAACTCAGTCTAACCGTATAAGCAACCAGCCCCAAAGGGGCGTAATATGACAGCCCAGGGCAGCGCCCTGGGTTTAGCATTATTAACACAACAAGCCCTGAAGGGGCGATATTGGGGACAAAATATCTTTCATTCCGTATTACGCCCTTTCAGGGCTTGTTGGTTTTTCCGTGTCCCCAGGGCGTTGCCCTGGGCTAAGCTATTTCGCCCCTTCAGGGTTAACAAAAACAAGGGTTTGGTGGTAATTCTAGATTTCTTAACTTAACACGTATGGGGTTCCCCCACCGCCATTAACATGTATACTCGTCCATTACCGGCCACGAATGCCGGCGCTACGAAAAGTTGTCGCTATAGGCGACTTGATATAACAATTAAAGAAAGGGGTTTTGATTACATGAAACACAAGATAGCAGGGATGTTTGGGATGTGCGCATTAGTTGTTAGCTCCATGATTTGTGGTTCTCACCAGTACGCCTTCGGCAATGAAAAAGACGCCGGGTGGGCTATTAACCCTTCAGAAAAAAAGACCCTCTACGTTGCGCACTGGACGCACACACCGGAGAATTGCCCTGGCAGAACGACTGACGGCGCAAAGGTACTGAGCAAGTTTTGGGAAGGTAAGAAAAATGCCGAGGCAAAGGGGGTTAAGGTAATTGGCGCGTATGTCACCGTCACCGAACACGATTATTACTTTATCGTGGAAGCAAGTGATTACGCCGCAGTCGTGGAGTTTTTCCTCCCAATCATCCCCAGCCAGACGGGAAGGTTCGTGCCTGTGCTTACTATGGACGAATGGTTAAAGATTATACCGAAATAAGTCAGGTGCATTCCCAATGCCATTGCCGGCCATGAAGGCCGGCGCTACATAAATATATACGTTTTTAACAGGACAAATGGTATGGCACAAACGCCACAACAGGTTATGGAACAGGTTGTCTTTGAACGGATACATTTCCCCAAATTGTTCACTGCCTTGCTCAATAAAGGGTACCAGATTATCGGTCCGGTATTGAAGGACGGCGCTATTATCTACGATCCGTTGAACTCTGCGGATGACCTGCCCATCGGATACATTGACGAGCAGGATGGCGGGGTTTATCGTCTTAAAAAGCAGAAGGAACAGTCGCTTTTTGGCTATGTCGTTGGCCCGCACGCCTGGAAGAAGTTTCTATTCCCTTCGGCATTGCGCCTGTGGAGCGCCAAACGTTCGGACAAGGGCTTCAGTATAACGGCAGAAGAGGCGGTTTCTCCCAAATTTGCCTTTATCGGAGTGCGTTCGTGCGATATACACGCCATTGCCATCCAAGACAAGGTGTTTACCGCCGGGCAGTATACCGATGCCTCTTACCAATCAAGACGTGCAGACACCTTCATCCTCGCCGTCAACTGTGGAAGGTCCGGCGGCACGTGTTTCTGTACGTCAATGCATACCGGTCCGACGGCCACCTTCGGTTTTGACCTTGCTGTAACTGAAATAATCGAGGGGAATGCCCACTATTTTCTAACGGAAGCAGGTTCGGAACTGGGCGCGGAGATACTTCGTGAAATCCCCACGAGAATAGCACGTAAAAAAGAAATGGAAACTGCCGGTAGCCTGTTACAGGCTACCGCGGACAACATGAAACGGCGGCTGGACACCACAGACATCAAGGACTTGCTGTACCACAACAGCGAGCATCCACGGTGGGACGACGTTGCGGCACGGTGCCTAACCTGCGCTAACTGCACTATGGTTTGTCCCACCTGTTTCTGCACAACGGTGGAGGACGTTACCGACCTGACCGGTGAACATGCCGAACGCTGGCGAAAGTGGGATTCGTGCTTTACCAGGGATTTTTCCTATATTCACAGCGGAAGCGTCCGGTCGTCGGCAAAATCCCGTTACCGGCAGTGGATGACGCACAAACTTGCAAGCTGGATCGATCAGTTCGGCACCTCAGGCTGCGTCGGCTGTGGCCGCTGCATTACCTGGTGCCCCGTTGGAATAGACATTACGGAAGAGGTGCGCGCAATACGGGAAAGTACAACAAGTATTGGTAAGTCAACCGTCCCCGGTTGACATAATGATTTTACCGATTTCCCCCCCCTGCGTATTAAGGGTGGAAATTAATGGCAACAAATGTACAAGCGCTTCCAGATATCAGGAGACTTAAATGGGACGTCGCGCCTTGATTTTGGAAGCGCACCACATGAAGGGAACCAGTTAAACTTGCGACATTCTTGAGACACAACTTACGACAAGCTCACGACTCGACTTGCGACAACCCCTTTAGCAGGATTTTACTTTTCCTGACAAAGCGAAGGTTATAAAATATAAAAAAGTTAGTAGCGTTGTCAAGTGGAGACCTGAGAAAAGCCCTCCATTTATGTATGTCATGCATCAAAACCGTTGTAGTAATAGGCGAGTCGAATCTT
>JACVXV010000038.1 GCA_015661205.1 Candidatus Brocadiaceae bacterium | reverse complement strand
CGTTTGCAAGTACTCTTTGCTGCTATTGCTTGCAATGTAAAAAGATTCATCAGGCATGGGGTTCTCCACGGATACGTTGTGTCCGTTACTGTGGTAACGGCCCCTTCCGCCGCTGTTTCTGTTGCACAAACGGCCTTTAATTCTGACACCACTGCTCCGGGCGAGATAATGGTGACACGGAGGCGGGGCCCGCTTCTGCCCGCAAATCCTCCGAGATCGCACGAACTGCAAACTTGATGGCGCTATAAACAACTCCAATCGGACTAAACACCGTTGTTACTCAGACGCTACCCGCAGCAATTCGTCCAGTGTTGTCTCGCCTTTGCGAACAGAGTCAAGTCCGTCCTCCCACAAAACCTTTGTTCCCCGCCTTACCGCCTCTTTCGTGATCTCGCCGGAATCCTTGTGGGACAGGATGAGCTTCTTTATGGCGTCATCAACGACTAAAAATTCGGCGATACATTTTCGGCCTCTGAATCCCGTGTTGCCGCAGTCGTCACAGCCTCTGGACCGGTAGAGATATTCGCCCTCGTTTAATCGCGCCGTCTGACGTATATCCGGAGGAGGCAGGTATGTTTCACGGCACTTGTCGCACAGCTTTCTCACCAGCCGCTGGGCAAGGACGCCGATGATGCATGATGAGATAAGATAGTCCTCCATCCCCATATCCATAAGGCGGTTAAAGGCGGATGCGGCGTCGTTCGTGTGGAGGGTGGAAAAAACAAGGTGTCCGGTCAATGACGCCTGTATGGCAATCGACGCCGTATCCCTGTCACGGATTTCGCCAATGAGAATGACGTCCGGGTCGTGCCGTAGTATGGAGCGGAGGCCTGTGGCGAATGTCAAGTCTATCTGCGGGTTTACCTGTATTTGGTTCACCCCTTCCATGTTGTATTCCACCGGGTCTTCAACGGTTATTATTTTTAGTTCGGGAGAGATGATTTCTTTCAGTACGGCGTAGAGTGTTGTGGTTTTCCCGCTGCCTGTCGGCCCGGTTACCAGCAGCATGCCTTCCGGCTTGTTAATCATGCGGCGGAATTTTGTCAGAAATACGGGTGAGAACCCCAGTTTTTCCAGGTCGAGCGTTACGGCGCTCCTGTCCAAAATCCTCATGACAACGCCTTCGCCGTGGCTCATGGGGATAATCGATATACGCAAATCCACTTCTTTTCCGGCTACCTTCATCATGATTCTTCCGTCCTGCGGCAACCGTTTTTCGGCGATATTCAATTTTGCCATGATTTTGATACGGGAGATTATGGCGTTGTACATTTCCTTTGGCGGCGGCACAAGCTCCTGTAAAACGCCGTCCACGCGATACCGCAATCGCGCGTTTTTCTCGAAGACCTCCAGATGCACGTCGCTTGCGCCCAATTCGATTGCCTTTGTCAGCGTGCTGTTCACCAGACGGATTACGGGCGCTTCCGAGGCCATGTCGCGCAGGTGTTCCACGTCTTCCATGACCTCTATGGCAGAGGTCTCAACCGCCTCATCCTTGACTTCTCCTTCAAAGAGCGCCGCAAGGGAGGCGGTGATGTCTTTTTCGCAACCGGCAAATACCTGTATCTGCTTCTGCGTGGCTAAAGAAATGGCCTCTCTGAGCAGGAGGTCAGAAGGGTCTGCAATGGCAACGTCGATGGCTCCGTTGTGAACACGTAAGGGAAGGATACGGTTGGCAACGAGGAATACCTTTGGCAGGTTTTCGACGAGGGGGTACTGGTCATCCTTCTTTTTTTCCCAGATGGGGATTTGCAATAATTTGCTGTAGGCAAGGCGCAGGTCTTCTTCGGAAATGGTCCCCAGGTCGATCAGGATACGCCCCAGCTTTTGCCCCGTCTGCCTTTGCACCTCGTTGGCACGGTCGAGGTCTACCCGGCTGACCTTCTCAAGTTCAAGCAGCACGTCGCCGACATTGTTAATTAAATCCTGTTCCATAGTTGTTTGGTAAATAAGTTAGTGTAAGTATTGAAGTAAAGAAACAACCGGCGGCAGTTTATCTTCACAAATGATTCTCTATAAACATATCGCTCCAAACGGATATCCAAAACCCTGTTACGTCAGGAGATGTTGGGACTAGAGGAAAAATGAATAAAAGTCTTCGGCGACTTTTTGTATTCATACGTAGGGACACGGGCTCCGTGTCCCTACTTTGGAAATTCCTATGCGTTCAAGGCAAGGACGGTCAAACGGAGCTTGTCCATGTCACCCAACAATCAATTTACACAAAATTGCTATTCCCAGCTTAAGACGTCCTTCTCTTCGTCATCTCCGCCGGATTTTCCGTCTGCGCCGTAGGAAATAATATCGTAATCACCATGTTCTCCCGGATAGGTGTAAATATAGTTGTTGCCCCACGGGTCCTTTGGGATGAGTTTCTTTTTTAAGTACGACCCCTTCCAATTGATAACACCCGAAGGTTGGGTTATCAGGGCTTCCAGGCCTTGCTCTCGTGTGGGGTATTTTGCCGTATCGAGTTTATACATTTCGAGGGCGCTGGAAAAGCCTTCGATCTGCTGCTTTGCCACGGTTTGGCGTGATTCACCAACGCGGCCAATCATCTTGGGGCCTATCAGCGCCGCGAGTAGTCCGATAATAATCATAACGATCAACAATTCCAACAAGGTAAAACCGCCCGCTTTTAACAAGCGCAACTTCAATCTGTTTTTCATAGTCCCATTGCTCCCTGTATTTCGATAAAAGGTTAATTTCTCGTCTGATCTTGATTAGCAGCTATGCCTTCATAGTTAAGCAGCTCCATGCTGTCATCCTTCATCGCCATGGCATAAATTTTTATTTTGGTAAGGTACATCGCAATCTTGTCGGGGATGTAGAGAGAAGAAAAAATGGGGATTATTTTTTTCCCGCTATATTCCGGAAAGTAATCGTAAATCTCGGACAGGGTGTTTTTAAACACGTCTATATAATCTATCCGTGGGGTCGTTTTCGTTTCATTTATGAGCAATTTATCGTCGAAGACGGCTATAATGTCAAACTCCCTGCTATTCGCCTTATCTTTCAGGTCTCTCTTGGTCACCCGTAGCGCGTAAAATTCCATCTCCTTACCGTGGAAGTATTGTTTGACAATTGACGGGATGTTGGGGGCGACTATATCTTCGACAACCGTCCCCATTTTATTGGCAATTTCCCCCCACTTCTTGTATATCTTTTGTCTGTCCTCTCGCATCTCGTCTTTAAACCATCGCATCTCATCTTTAAACTCACGCATCTCCTGCTTCAGCACGCGTAATTCTCTTTCGGTTTGCATCTGAGAATTACCGACGTTTTTTATATATTCTTCGAGCGTCCTCTCCAGGTTACAGACCCTGTCTTTTACCGTTGACATAACCATTCTCCTTTGCCATGTAAGGATTTGGGAAGTTACGTAAGTTAATTGGGGCGACATTGCGTTAAATCAGACCTTTGGCAACTATTTTTGGTGTTTTACAAATGATATTTGAATATTTTCGGCTTTTGTGTCGCCCCTCCGGGGCTTGGTAATATATAACAATAGCTTTCCCACCGCTTACGCAGTGGGCTACGATTGTGTTGCCCCTAATGGGGCGTAGACAAGACAGGCCAAACGCCCACGGTTGACGTAATATTTACCCTATAAAAAACAAATGGTTCCCTATTCCGCTAATCTATCAGAAACCGTTAATTTATCAATCTCTTTTTTGATTTCTTCGCTGCTCAGTGGCTCTTTAACCCTCGGATACAGTACCCCCATCACCATGTCATCGTCAACCTTATAATAAACTACCCCGCCCAAGGGGTCAACATGCAGCACGGCAGTCATCTTGTTGGAAACAAACCCTAGTTTTTCCTGGATGGCGGTGCCGTTCGGGTAAAAGGTAAAGAGCTTTGTCTGTTCGTTCCCGGCATCGGCCTTATCGGTGAATGTTTCCATCTGTGGCGGTAGTACGAGCATTCTTTTGTCGTCGTTCCAGAAAAACCCTTTTCGGAGGTCTATTCCCACCGTCTTTGTCTTGCCGGTTGACATCGATGCAATGCGGGACTCTCTTAGAAAAGAAACGATATCGGACATTGCCTTACGGAATTTGATGGTCTCAAATGAGCCGGCAAACCTCGGTATGGTCACTCCGGCTATAATGCCGATGATAACCAATACAATAATAATTTCGATAAGGGTAAAACCCGTGGGGTTTTGTAAGGACAATCGGGGCTTGAGGTTTATGTGGTGTTTACGTGTTTTTACCCGGCATTTCCCCACTTTGATTACTTCCAATAATTTTCCAGGACTGAATTGTTACGTGCTAGAACTTAACGCGTTGCCACCCGCCAAAACGGCTACTTTTGTTTTTTTATCTTTTTTTCTTTTAAACGGTAAGCTTCCTCAAGGTTCTGGAGCGCATCCTGGAGATCCGGCGATATTTCCAATGCCTTTTTATATTCTACGATTGCTTCGTCAATCCGTCCCAGCTCCTGATAAATGACGCCTAGTTTTTGGTGCGAAATAGCCAGGTTCGGGTCAACCTCAACGACTTTTTTCATATCCACCAGGGCGTCATTTAACCGGTTGCTTTTTACGTAAAGGACACCTCGGTAGTAGAGTGCCTGCGTGTCTCCCGGAATAATGCGGAGGACTTCTGAATATTCTGCGATGGCCTCCTGTACCATTTCTTTCTCCGTGTATATTACTCCGAGGTTGAAATGTGCGCCGGCATGGTTTTTGTTTATGTACAGCGCCTTTTTGAATGCCGGGATCGCATCATCGTAAGCCTTGTTTTTTGTGTAGGCCACCCCTAAATTGTTATATGCCTCGGCAAAATTCGGGCTTATTTCTATTGCCCGTTTGTATGAGGCTATTGCATCATCTATTCTTCCCCTATCAATGTATACCGCACCCAAATTATTGTATACTTCCTTGAAATCCTCTCTGTACAGCAAGGCCTCGTTGTACGCGACTATCGCTTCGTCTATGTTTCCCTCAAGCGCCAGCGACACGCCTTTACCGTTTAAAAGCACAGCCAGCCTGTTTTTCGCCTCTTTATCCTTCGGGTTAGCAGCCAGTATTTTTTTGTACGTAAGGGCGGCCTGTTCTTTTGCATTACTTGATTCATAAGAGCTTGCCAGCTCGTATAGCGCCGCGGTGCTTTTGTTACCGGTACCGGCCGTTTTTTCGTTAGAAGGTACGGGTTCCGGCGGACGCTCTTTTTTCTTGGACTGAGCAGCGGCGTCCGCCTGTTTTTTCAAAAGTTCCTGCCGTATCTCCTCCGCCTTCCTGGCCATGTTTTGGGCGTTGGAATCGGCTGCTTTTTCATAAGGGGGTGCGGGTTTCCGGAGGCGTTCTTTTTCCTTAGACAGATAAGCAATATTTTCCCGGCTTTCTGAAATATCCGGGTTGATCTCCACCGCCCTCTTATACGAGATAACGGCTTCGTCTGTCATTCCTTTATTGGCGTACGCGTTTCCCAGGTTATGGAGTGTCTCCGCGTCCCGGGGATTGATGCTCAGCGCATTTTTGTATGCCGCAATCGCCTCGTCATAGAGTTTCTTTTTGTTAAAGATATTCCCGAGGCTATGGTACGCCTCCGAGTCATCGGGATTTATTTCAATAACCTTTTTAAATGCACGAATAGCTTCGTCAAACAGGTTGTTTCTGTAATAGAGGATTCCGATGTTAAAATACGCATTAAAATTGGAGGGGTCATCCAGCACGATCCGCTGATATTTTATTATGGTTTCTTTGTCGGTTTTCGTGAGGGCGGGAAGTGATTCTTTTGGACAAAGAAAGAAGAAAAAACAATAACAGCATAAACAAACGCATACCTTGAAGTATTTGCGCATACTAAAACAAGAGACAAGAAGCTTGAGAACAAAAACGCAGAGACCTATTTTGTCCCGTTCTCTATTCACTATAGCCCCTCCTTCCCATCCTTTCGAACCAAATATGTTTTATGATAACCAGGCAACGCCTTACAGCATTTTCCTCAACAAGGTGCGTCTCTCATATTCTAACGCCTTTTCCTTGTTGATAAGTTCCTTAATTTTGTGTGGGTGTTTTATCCCTTTTAGCCAATGCTCAGCCTGTTCCGTGCCTATGATAATATTCCCCACGCCAAATCGTTTTTGCATACTTCCTTGTGTGACAAGTATTTTGTTAATCTCGCCGTAGGTGATTTCTTTGAATTTTCTTGAAACGGGTCCCCTTTTTACCAAAAGGCACCGGGGGGTAATTACGTACCGCGTCGTGAATACCGAAAGAATCCTGTAAATGACGCTGCCGCCGGCGAGAAACACCGTACAATGCCCGGTAACGGTATGTAATCCGAATACCGTGAAGCATAAAAAAAAGGCAAATGCGGCAATGGCAAAGAGCCGCCAGTAATGAGGCATGCTCGGTCTGAAAGATTTAACAACCTTGGGTTCTTCGGTTATCATAAGGGCACCTTTACCTACGCAATTAACGGTTACCATGCTATGGGCATAGCGGGTTTAATGTGATGAAATATCCAACTGCCGAAGAAGGCAAAACACACGAGCGTGGTCCAAAAAGCCTTTAAGAAATCCTTATAACCGCTGTTTTTTGTATAAAATTCAAGCCCTTTTACAATCAGGGTAATCAACGCCGGGTTTACAAGGATATCGTTTGTGCCGGGTGGACTATTATACCCGATGTAATTAATAAGTATACCGATTATAACGCTGACTACCAAAGAAGAATACACGTTATCTTTAGCAATACAAATAATTGAAATAATCAGCAGGTGCGATGCCAGGGATTCTAATACATAGGTGTAGCTTCGATAAAATTCATAAGAAGTCGCAAAATAAGGAACGAGAAAGATAAAGAGAACGAAATCATTGCTCTGCTTTTTATTATAGGCCAGCAAGAACAGCGTTGCAGGCGCAATAAGCTTTAGGACGTCATTGTCGCTTAAATAGCCGATATCTCCCAAAAAAATACAGGAAACGCCGATAATGGTGGCGAGGTATAAAAGCAGTTCCTCTTTATGGTCCAGTTTCATAATGAACCAGACCAAGGCAAAAACCACCAGGGATTTTGCAGTAATTAAGCACTCTTTAAGCCAGAAAATCTCTTCGTATACGAATATCAGATCTTCAAGGAGTTCGAATACGAATTCCATACTATTTGAAAATATCCCCTTTCTTTTTTATTGAGTATAACATCGTCTATCATACAGGTAGTACCTTTTTGGTGCGCAGAACTTCCCGGATAATGTCTTTCCGTTCTTCATTCAATTTCTGGTATAAGGACATCGTGATCATCTCAAAGGTGTCTGTTGCCGAATCCGCGGCTTTAAACAGAATAGTCCCCCTCTGAATAATCTCATGTTGAAACACGGTGTTTACCAGACGAAGATTGATCAAATCCACGGAACGTTCAGTCAGAGACGCTAATTCAGACCAACACCCGATTAAGGATAGCCTGCCTGCCGCTTTTGCCGTTAAAACGGGAAGGAGGAGGGCAATATCTACGTCGCTGTCTATCCTCTCGTATTCGGTGCCGTAGGAACCGAAAAGGTAAATGGCCGATATGTCCGGATAATAGAAACGGATCGTTTTAACAATGAGATCATTCCTCACACGTTCACCTCAATATTCCCATAACGCATATAGCGTTAGGATGCCATGCGTCTCGTTACAACGACCGGCATGTTAAGATTCAATTATTCTACCAATATTTCGTTCCTACGGAACTAACACTGTTTCTCTGTTTGTCTTCTACCAATATTTTGTTCCTAGCGGAACTAGTGTCTCGTCAATTCTCAAGTATCGTATAGGCATAATATTGCTCTCCCGCCGTTGTTGGTCACAAGGCTTTTCCATGCCATCCCAAGAATCTCTTAACATAACACGCAAGGGGTCATCCACTGCTACGCCCTGGCATCCTTTCAAACCAAACTCAGAATTTCCTGGTGCGTCAAGCAGCATATCTCGGTTGATGCCGTGGTATCGTAATTATGAATTTACTTCCAGCGCCTACGTTGCTATCAACCTTGACCACACCGTGATGGAGATTTACGATGTGTTTAACGATAGAAAGCCCCAACCCCGTTCCACCCATTTCTCTTGAGCGCGATGGATCGACACGGTAAAACCTTTCAAAGATGCGTGATAGGTGTTCTTGCGCAATGCCGATTCCCGTATCAGATATTTCAAACCGAATGGTATTGTCAACCGTTTCCACCTTTAGACGGATTCTGCCGCCATTGGGAGTATACTTTATGGCGTTATCCAGCAGGTTCGTCAACAACTGGCGCAACAGATACTCGTTTGTTTCCATCGCCGGTAAGGAAGGCGGCATGTCCAATTCAATCGTTTGGTCTTTCTTTACACAGTGTTCCTTGTAGTGCGAAAAAATATTCTCTATGCACCCATACAATTCCAATTCATGAAGTTCCATTTTTAAATCACTGGAGTCCAGCTTCGATAATTGCAAGATATCCTCAATAAGGTTATCCAGCCGCTGCGTATGTTTCATGATAATACCCAAGAATTCACGCAGCGTTTCCTCGCTTGTTTCCTTGTTTTCGAGGAGTGTCTCCACGTATCCCTTAATCGTGGCGATGGGGGTGCGCAGTTCATGCGACACGTTGGCGACAAATTCCCTTCGCGCGTTTTCAAGTTTCCGCAGTTCCGTTATATCGTGAAATACCAGCAGGATTCCATAGGTAACCTTGTCGATCTGAATGGGTGAAAGATGCATTTGCAGTAATTTTTTTCCCGGAGAAAGAATCTCGATTTCAACCACTTTTTCCGGACGGCTTCCGTTTTCTGCCTTACCTGAAGACATGATTAATTCTCTTACCAGACGACACACCTTCTCATTGCGTATTTTTTCCCACAAATAGTCCTTGTTTATTTCGACCTTAGAGAGTCCGAACATGGCTTGGGCCGAGTTGTTGATCAGAATAATCCGCTCCTGATAATCCGTTGTGACGACAGCCTCGCGCATATTGGACATAATGGCGTCGAGTTTGTTTTTGTCATCAAGAATAATCTGCGTTCTGGCCTGCAGTTCCGCGCCCATCGTATTAATTGCATCCGCCAGGTCGCGCATCTCTCCGGAACAGGCGACTTCCACCTTTCCGGTAAAATTGCCGCGCGCAAAATTTTTTGCCGTTTGCGTAATGTTTAACAGGGGCGAGGTGTTTATCTTGATTACGATAAATCCGATAATCCCCGTTATCACAAAGGCAAAAAGGATATAGACCACCAGGGACTTGATGTCTGACGCCTGATTTCCGGCCAACGGACCGGCGTGATGCCCTTTTATAATTGTGCTTGCAAAATACCCCGTTATGGTGAGAGAAAGGCATAAGAGGGAGGTAAAAGGTATAAATAGTTTCCAGAATGATTTATTTTTTAACATTTCGCTTATTCAGCAAATTTATAACCAATCCCCCGTATCGTTACGATACGGCTCGAAAAGGCCTTTAATTTTTTCCGTAGGGACGCAATGTGAACGTCTATCGTTCTGTCAGTAACAACTGCATCTATCCCCGAAACTGCATCCAACAATTGATCCCGCGTAAACACCCGGCCAGGCTTGCCGGCGAGGTGGTGAAGGATTTTAAACTCGGTAAGGGTCAGCGGTATGATTTCTCCCTTGAGAGCGACCTCATGCCGGTGAGCATCAATGGTAAGGCCTTCTATTTCAATGTGGTCCTTTACCGCTGAAGAGGTCTTTGTCCGCCTGAGAACCGCCTGTACGCGCGCAACCAGTTCCTTTGGGCTAAAGGGTTTTGTAACGTAATCGTCTGCGCCCAACTTCAAACCGGCCATGATATCCGATTCTTCCCCTTTTGCCGTCACCATGACAATGGCCGTATTTTCCAGGGACTGGTCGGCCTTAATCTTTTTGCACACCGCCAAGCCGTCAATCTTCGGCAGCATAATATCAAGGACAATCAGTTCCGGCCGTTCCCTTCTGACCAGAAATAGCGCATCTTCCCCGTTCCCGGCCGACAGTACCTTGTAGCCGTCCCTTTCGAGATGATATTTTACCAATTTTACAAGGTCTTCTTCGTCATCGACAATAAGAATTTTTTCTTTTTGCATAATAGACGGCTCATGTAGTAAATATCCTTCAGTATTTCCCAGTGGAGCAGGCTTCCAGCCTGCGCTACTTTAATACTCAGGAAAAACGACTAAGTAGTGGCAAGGCGCGCCTTGCCACTACGCTATTAAATGTCTCCGAATGCCTAATTTTACCCCTTGAGACATTACGGCTGTTTATAGTATTTCAGGGCTTCAGGAAGCTCTTTGCGAATATCCTCAATCCGCTTTTCGGGCGCCGGGTGCGTGGATAAAAATGCAGGCGGCCTTTTTCCACCGCTCTCACTCATCCTTTGCCAGAAAGGGATAGCGGCCCGTGGGTCATAACTGGCCTTGGCCATAAGGACAAGGCCGATATGGTCTGCCTCCAATTCATGGCTACGGCTATAGGGCAGCAAGATTCCAATCTGCGTTCCGGCCCCGTATGCCTGCATCATTAATGCTTTCGTTTGTGCCGGTTGCTTGCTTAATGCCATCGACAGACCGGTCTCCCCCATCTGGGTCAAAAGGAGCTGGCTCATCCTTTCACCGCCATGATTGGCTAACGCGTGCGCAACCTCATGTCCCATAACAACCGCAAGTCCCGTATCATCCTTAGTTACGGGGAGTATACCCGTGTACACGGCAATCTTCCCGCCCGGCATGCAAAAGGCATTTACCGTCTTGTCATCCTCAATAAGGTTAAATTCCCAATGATAATTTTGCAGATCTTTCTCCATGCC
This sequence comes from Candidatus Brocadiaceae bacterium, assembly GCA_015661205.1. Classification (GTDB taxonomy): domain Bacteria; phylum Planctomycetota; class Brocadiia; order Brocadiales; family Brocadiaceae; genus JACVXV01. Next base: position 11,563 of record JACVXV010000038.1, on the reverse strand, counting down.
GTTTTCGCGCATAAACTGTTCAGCGGCGTTTGCTATTCTATTTCCAACCGTTACAACCAACTGCGTCTTTTGCTGATCGGTAGAAAGTTTTGACTGCGATATTAATTGATTATAACTATCCATGCTTGAAGAAATAAGCTGACTCTGTGGCACAAAGGATAGTTGTCTTCTTCCCGTTATCGGTACGGTAGAAGAAACGTAAGAACAACCGGCGAAAAGCATTATAGCGGCAAGCCATAAAGAAAACCTACGAATAAACATATTGACCTCTCCTTTAGAATAACCGTGCTTATTCAAAACAAATAACGATAGACAGTGTACCTTAAGGTCAATACCCGGAACCGGAAAAACAGTTGTGTGAAACCACCGCCGCAGTTTTTTGACCTTTATTATATTTTATCGTAAACCTTGATTCTATCAGTATTTTCAAGGCATTCAATGAAAATTCCGCTGCAATTGAGCATGAATCATTAATTCCGTGTTTTAATTTTTCATGCTTTTTGTTGTTTAATATTACCGTTGTGTTGTGCTAAGTTAGGACTTGCTATATGGTTATATTTTTTTTACAATGGTCGCTCTACAAAAAAATTTATATAAAAACTGCGTTCATTTGAAATGCAAGCAACTGGTTCCGAGTAACTTTAATGAAAGGAGCGTCCATGTTTATACGGCAAGGATTGAGCAAGATCGTTATAACATATACCATCTTTTGTTTTCTGGCAGTTTTTTTATCCATAAAGCTGCTGAACGGGCAGGAGGAATGTGACAAAAACGCCGGGGTTGACGATATTGGCTTCATTACGCAAGAAAGGGATGAAAAAGCAGTACCGTATGGACTGGAAGACACAAACTACCCGGCGCCCGTAGAATCGTTTTTAAACAAAGAAAATATAGAAACAAATGCCATCGGCGGATGGGTGATAACCAAGGTAGGGCAGGCGGGAAAGAATGGCAGACATACCTCACTGGCGCGAGATAGCCTCGGTAAGATTCACATCTGCTTTTATGATGGCGTCAACCTCCAGTATGTCACGAATGCATCTGAATCCGATTGGAAAACAGAGACGGTGGACGGCGCCGATAACGTAGGCATGTATGCCTCCATCGCGCTGGATGCAGCAAACAAGGCGCACATCAGTTATTATGATGCCAAAAACAGTACCCTTAAATACGCCACCAATACATCAGGTTCCTGGGCAACAAGCATAATAGATAGTAATAAAGGCGCGGGTTTGTATACCTCAATTGCCATAGATGCCGCCGATAAGGCGCACATCAGCTATTATTATAGTAACGGCGCCGACCTCAGATATGCCACCAATGCATCAGGCTCATGGATAATAACGCCTGTGGATTACGATGGAGAGGTGGGCATGTATACTTCCATCGCCCTGGATGCACCCGCCCAGGACGCACCAGTTTACGCGCACATCAGCTATTACGACCAGGAGAATGGCGACCTTAAGTACGCCACCAATATCTCCGGCTCGTGGGAAACGACTACAGTGGACAACAGCAGCAGACAAGTAGGCTGGTTTACCGATATCGCGTTAGACGCCGACGGTATGCCGCATATAAGCTACTACGATGCAACCAACTCTGCGCTCAAGTACGCCACCAACACCTCCGGCGCCTGGGTAGCGACTACGGTGGAAGGTAGCAGAGATTTTGGCCGGTATACCTCTATTGCTGTTATTGCTGTAGACGGAACGAGTGTGGTACATATCAGTTATTATGATTGGACTTACGATGATCTTCGCTATGCCACCAATGCCACAGGTTCATGGGTGACAACTACGGTAGATAGTGATAAGGTTGTCGGCAGCTATACCTCTATGGTGGTAGACGCTTCCGGCAAGATTCACATCAGCTATTTTGATAAGAGTCGTGCTACTGTCAAATATGCCACCAACGTCTCCGACTCATGGTTAATATCTGTCTTGGACAGTCCTAGAAACGTAGGCAAGTCAACCTCCTTGGCGCTAGACCCTTCGAACAAGTCCCACATCATCTATTGCGACTCTACGAGTAGTTCCAAATATTACCTTAAGTACGCCACGAATGCCTCCGGTGTGTGGGTTGTAACTACCGTGAATAATAGTTTCTATGGCAAGTATCCCTCTATTGCTGTAGACCAATCGGGTAGGGCGCATATTAGCTATCTTGATGCAAATGCCGTAACCCTCAAGTACGCCATCAACGAATCCGGGACGTGGACAGCAACTACGGTAGATTCTACCAAAGGGGTTCAAGAAAACACCTCTATTGCGTTAGACACATCAGGCTATGCGCACATCAGTTATTATCATGAGGTTTTTCACGCCCTTAAATATGCCACAAACATGTCGGGTTCCTGGGTAATAACCACAGCGGACGATGGTAGCGGAGGAGAAGTTGGACGCTATTCCTCCATAACGTTAGACGGGAACGGCAAGGCGCATATCAGCTATTATGATTCAGGTTCCGCCGACCTTAAGTACGCCACGAATGCTTCCGGGGGGTGGGTAGCGATTACCGTTGACAGTGAGGGAAATGTTGGTCGCGGCACCTCCATAGCTTTAGACAGAAACAATAAGGTACACATTAGTTATTATGATTCAACTAACGGTAACCTTAAATATGCCACGAACGCTACTGAGAGTGGGGCGTGGGGATTGTTCACAATCGATAGTGAAGGCATTGTCGGCGATTATAACGCTATAGCAGTAAGCCGGGGCAGCACAGGCACAGTGTTTATCAGCTATTACGATATGACAAACACCAACCTTAAATATGCCTCCAATATCTCCGGGGAGTGGAAAACGGACACGGTTGACGAATCCACAGGAGACGTAGGCCAGTTTTCCTCCATAAAGCTGGATAATACCGGCAATGCACAGGTCGGCATCAGCTATTTTGATGTATCCAATCAAGACCTTAAATATGCCACGAATGACGTCACCAATGAACCAAAAGCAATAACCGAGGCCGCTACGGATATCACATCGAATTCGGCAACGCTGAATGGAACGATCAACCCTAACGGGATGCTGTCGAAAGTCTGGTTTGAATGGGGAAATATGTTTGGTGGTCCCTATCAAAAGAAATCCCCAAAGAAATCCTTTAAGGATACAAGTGACCTGCCGTACAGTTATAGCGCACAAAAATTAACACCATTAACAACCTATTATTTTCACATAGTGGTAGAAAACCAGGATGCCATTACGTATGGAAGTGAATTGTCGTTTGAGACGGGACCTTGAAGCAAGGCGTCCAAAATCTGTGGTTTCAGCGCTTTTTGAAGGTTTGAGGCATTGTCTCGTAATGTAGACAAATAATCAGGCGTCTGCGTGCCTACACAAACGCAAGATGTTCCTTATCCGCCGACAGATAGTCAATAACGAGGTGGTTTTTCTCATTGGCAACGCAGTGGTGATTGCAATGTACCGATGGGTTTATCTTGAAGAACTTCGACTTATCATCAAACCAAAAATCCTTAAACCGCCTGTCCTTGATAGAGCCTATCAGCCCTTCATCAAGGTTGTACGCCTTGTCCTGGCATGGATAAATATTGAGGTCTGCGCCAATAACGGGGAGGATTTGGAGGTAAGGACACCAGTGGTAGTCCTTTTTGAATTTCACGTCCAGTTCGTGGTATGCGTCGAATATCTCAAAGGTAGCGTCTGCAAAATCCGCAATTGCCCTTCTCGTCTCTTCCTTTACCGGATCAAAAAAAGGCTTGTGGTATGCATTGTTTTCCGCGCCGTCGTTGCTGACGATGCAGGGCGATACCTTTACGCTATTTACACCGATATCCTTGAGTTTCCTGATAAAGGGGTATACCTGCCGGGCATTGTGATCATCGATAACAAAACTCACACCCAGGTAACACTTCCCCCGGAATTTCTTAAAATCTTCCATATTCTTCATGACCTTGGAAAACTCGCCCTTTGCCACCTTCCGGTAATAAGCATAGCTCTCGTCATCCCATCCGTCGATAGAGATGCGCAGCCACGTCCCGTGCCTGGCAAATAGTTCCGCGACCTCACCCTGTAATCGCGCCCCGTTGGTGAGCGATGCGAACTTTACCGGCGTCTGTGCGAGCCTATTAACCGCATCCAGCAGATGCGGGTAGTAAAACGGGTCGCCGCCGCCGCTGAAGGTAACGGCCTTTACCCCCATCTCTGCAATGTCGTCGATAATCTCCAGCATCTTTTCCTTCGGTATGAAATCCCGCTTGTCCATATCCTTACCAAGCTGCAAATTGTTGGCCTTGTAGGCGCAGTACCAGCAATTGTGCGCGCAGGCATTGGTGGGCTTGATCCGTATGTGTATCGGCGGCAGAATCTCCTCTCTTTGCAAAGGCAGGGAGTCTAACTTCTTTTGATAGTGGAATATCTTAAATTTTGTGTATAAAAGCCCCATAGCCATCCTTACTCAAAATAAATAAACTCGTAATCGCCGCTATAGCCAAACTCGTTAAATAACCATATCCACTCCTGTGGTTTGAAAAAGCTCTCGCAGGTCAAAGCCCAGCATTCAAGGTTAAACAACTCCCCCTCGTTCCGGTATCCCTCTACCACGATGTACTTGTTTTTCCCTACCCTTTCAATCTCCCTCAAGGCGGTCTTAATCTCAAACACGTGGAGATTATGAAGCGTTGTCAGAGAAATTACCAGGTCGAAGGCATTATCACCAAAAGGATAAACGTCCTGGGCCTTGTATTCAAACAGATTTTCCTTAATTTCCTCTTTGGCATTTTTCAATCCGTATTCCGATATATCAAAACCTGCCACGCTGCAATTCGGTAAAAGCCTTTTAAACTCATAGAGCAAAAACCCTTTTCCGCAGCCCACGTCGAGAATTTTCGCATTGTCCGGGAGGTTGTACGTCTCTATCAACTTCCTTGCAGCGGACTCCCACCGCCCGTCATATTTATAGCCGCCATATCCGTACCGTCTATCCCCATCCCAAAACTCCTGGCCATATTGCCTGGCGACCTTCATGCACTCCACCTTGTTGTCCGTCATCCTCCCTACGTAATCCCTTTTTGTCTTTTTATGCAGGGGCGTAACTATCGATAGCAACCTTCCCATGTATGATTTTCTCCAAAGCCGGAATGAACCTGGTAAAAACGAAAATTGTTTTGTTTCCTCAAATATTCTTTATACGTCCATTTTTCTGATAAACTCCGCTATCCGGAACGCCGAAATCCCGAAGTGTTCCCGCATGGCGTCCGAATCCTTGATTACGTGGATAAAACCATCGGTTATACCGAGGGTAAACAGTTTCCAGTCCGGCCTTATTTTAACATATTCACGCGACAACATCGAACCGAAACCGCTATTTAGGAAATGCTCCTCAACGGTAACAACGCATTTTACCCCTTTAAGCAAAGAGAGCAACTTTTCAATATTTACCGGCATAACCAGAGGAACGGAGATGAGCTTGGGGAAGACGCCATCCCCTGCTAAAAGCCCCCGCGCCTTCAAGACCTCCAGCCCAATTGATCCGTGAAAGAGGATAGCTACGTCATTGCCGTCCTCTATAAGCTGCGGTTCGGTAATATCAAAATCCTCATTTTTATGGATATTCGGTTCGCCTCTCTTCGCCAGCCGGACGTATACCGGCAACTTACTGCTTAGTGAGTACCGCGCCGCAAGCCTTGCCTCAATGGGGTCAATCGGTGAGAACACCTTGAGATTGGGCAGCGTTTGCGCCATTCCCAGGTCTTCGACTGAATAATGAGTCATACCTTGCGGGGCGTAAGTGACCCCGCTTCCAATGCCTACCAGCGTAACCGGCAATTCCTGGTAGCAGATATCGTTTCGCACCTGTTCGTAGCACCGGTACAGCACAAACGGGATGATGTTATACAGATACACCTTAAAACCCGTCATAGAGAGACCCGCCGCAAAGCTCACCATATTCTGCTCGGCCACGCCAAGATTAAGGAACCTATCCCGATACTCATTTTGAAAATCATCAAACACCCCAAGCCCGGCGTCACCGCTAATAATGAACACGTCGGGGTTTGTCTTGCAGGCGTCGATGATGGTATTAATAAAAGTGTTTCTCATAGGAATTCCTTTTTTTTCTTCTTGAAATCTGTTTGCGGGTTCAAGTTTGCAACTTGAACCCTACCTTTAAAGAAACAAGTGGTCAATTTAGCAAAAACAAAGAAAATTACAAGTATATTTTAATTTTATCAACACTATTGATAACCAAATAAGAGCAAAAACGGTGGTTTAAGTGGATTAAGGCGATTGTCTTTTATCGCCGTATCCAGCTTAAATATGACCTTTTCCTTTTTCCCGGCGAACGCTGAGGGAATTACTTGGATTGCTTTCGTCGGCAAGGTAATGGAGAAAAAGAAGAGATACCGGTAATTTCGACGGTGATTCAGGGGTTTTTTAAGCAATTCTGGCAGCGGATGTCTATGCGGAGGAAGTGCAGGGCGTAGCTCTGGTTTTTGCAGGCCGGACAGGCCAATGGCTCGAAACGCTTGAAGAGCGGGTTCCAGATGACGTCGTACCCGGAGGGTTGTAGAGTTGAGGAGACGCTTGCCTTTGAGACATAACAGGGGTAATTCGTTACCAGTACGGATACCAGGGACATACCGGCACTCATTTTGTAGCGGAATTCTATGTCGCCCAAGGACGATTGCCTCTGCGCAAGTATGACCTTTTGTTTTGACTGGATTTCCGACACGGCCTCGTGGGCTCCTACCTTCTTTTCCAAGACCTCTTCCATCTCTTCGTTAAGGGTATCGTAGTATTTCTTGATGCGCGCCGTTTCTTTTAGCTTCAGTTCCGTCGCCTCCTGTTTTTTCCTGGCAATCAGGCTCGTTACCTTCTGTTTCACGTATTCAAGGGACGTCTGGTAATAACTCTGGAAGTCCTGGGGTTGATAGTCGGGGACGCCTTTCTCGTACTGCGGGAGATGCTGGAATTTGTCGAGGTATTCGGTAAAGTTCTTGACCACCTTCTTTGCGCCGTCTTTCCCGTGATCCATAGAAGATTGCAAGTAAAATTTTTATATGTCAATTATTAATTGATTTACGCTATAATATTTGACAAGTTATAGAAAACTGACGGCGTTTTTTAGCCGTTGCCGTCAAGGGGCAGTTTGTTCCAGAGGGGATTCCTGACGGCATGGCTGGAACGCTACCAGCGGACACCAGCGCGTTTCGCAACGCATACCGAAAATATTTTACAGGAAGACCCAAAACTACTTACATGGCACTATCAAGCCCTTACGCGAGCAGGAGGTTCGTTATGACTGAACGGATGTGGGATGGATCACGGTGGTGGAAGTTTGATTTTCACACGCATACGCCGGCGTCTAGTGATTATGGAAAGGGAGCGAATCAAGCGACGCTCAAGAAGCTGGCCCCGAAGGATTGGTTGCTCGGCTATATGCGTGAGGGCATAGATTGTGTCGTGGTTACGGACCATAACAGTGGCGTGTGGATTGACCAACTCAAAAAATCCCTGGCTGAGTTAAAATCGGAACTTCCAGAGAACTTTCGCCCAATGAACCTGTTCCCCGGCGTTGAGATTTCCGTCAACGGCGGCATTCATCTTCTGGCAATCTTCGGATGCAACAAGACTACTTCGGATGTGGACAGCCTTCTCGGCGCCGTTGGATTCACGGGAACCAAGGGGTCTGGTGACGCTGTTACGACCAAGTCGTTTGTCGAGGTGGCAGATGCCATTGTCTCTGCCGGCGGCATTGCCATTCCCGCCCACGTTGATGAAGACAACGGGATTTTTCGGCTGCAAGGAAATACTTTGTCGCAGATTTTTGATTGTAAGCAGGTCTTTGCGATGGAACTGGTGGGTGAGTCTTTTCAGAAGCCACAACTCTATATTGACAAGAATCTTTGCTGGACCGAAGTGCTTGGGTCGGATGCGCATCATCCTTCGGGAGACCCAGGACAAAAGTTCCCGGGCATCCGTTTCACCTGGGTCAAGATGGGATCGCCCAGTATTGAGGGATTACAGTTGGCGCTCCTTGATGGGTCTCTTTCGGTTTTGCGCTCTGGTGATGCGAATCCAAACGAACACGCCTCGTTGTTGCTGGAATCCCTTGAAATTACCAATGCGCGTTACATGGGACGCCCCACGCCTCTTTGCATAAATCTCAATCCATGGCTTAATACAATCATCGGGGGCAGAGGAACGGGCAAATCAACCCTGATCGAGTTCCTTCGCCTCGCCCTTAGGCGTGACGATGAACTTCCGGACGATTTGAAACCGGAATTCGAAAAGTACAGACGGGTTTATCCGAGTCGGGAGGATGGAGGATTGCTGACGAGCGATACAGTTATCAAGACAATCTACCGCAAGAATGGAACGAGGTTTTGTATTCAGTGGAGCTGTGATGGGTCGCTTGACGCCATTCAGGAGGAAATTGGCGGAGAGTGGCAACGGACAGAAGGAGATATTCGACAACGATTCCCCGTTAGAATGTACAGCCAGAAACAGATATTTCAACTTGCAAAGACGCCGCATGCGCTGCTAAGGATTGTCGATGACGCACCGGAAGTCAAATACCATTCCTGGAAGGAACAGTGGGACGTGGAGAAGGCCAGATTCCTTTCGTTACGCGCCAGGTCAAGAGAAATTGAGGCTGGGCTTTTGGAAGAGCCGCGCCTTCGTGGGGAACTCGACGACGTGAAGCGGAAGTTGGACATCTTCGAACAGGCCGGGCACGCCGACGTGCTTAAAGCCTTTCAGCGCCGCCGTCGGCAGCAACAGGCGGTGGACTTATGGGAAAAGAGCTGGAATGGCGTTGGTGACAGCCTTCGCCAGGTGGCGGCAGATATTGTTCCTGACGTTTTGGAAGAAACGGCATTTGATGCGAATTCCAAGGAAGATGCGAAATTGCGCGAATGTTCTGCGGAGGCACTTGAACGTATGGATGTAATTCGTAAGAAGGTTCATGCTTTGTCGTTGGCTGCGGATCAGGCTCTTAACGACTGGAGGAAGGCCAAAGATGAATCACCCTGGAAATCAGCCGTAAATGCCGCTGCAAGCGCCTATCAAGACCTGCAGGAAAGGCTGGCTAAGGAAGGCGCCGGCGACCCTGCGGCCTACGGCGAGTTCGTCCAACGCAGGCAGACTATCGAACAACGACTAGAAAATTTGGTTGACCGCAAGAAGCAAATCGCAGAATTAGATCGACAGGCAGCAACCAGCTTAAAGCAACTTATTGAAATTCGCCGGAAGATAACCGAGTCTCGCAAGGCATTCCTCGAAAAAGTGTTAAGAGATAACGAATATGTCCGTATTCAAGTAATTCCCTACGGAGCCAAAGAGACAGTCGAAGCCGAGTTCCGTGCATTGCTTCAGAGGGAAGATGATGGCTTCGAAAGGGATATCGGTACGCCAGGCGGCGAAGGACTTCTCGGCGATATTTATAGAAATGGTTCCAACGCAGAACTCGTTGAACAGGCTCTTGCAAATATAAAGGAACGGGTTCGAAAGATAGCCTTAAGCCAAAACGATTTATCTAGGGTGGCAGATCAACGCTTTGGAAAGCACGTGGCCAAGCTCAATCCTGAAGCGTTGGACCGTCTCGACTTGTGGTTTCCTGAGGATTCCCTTGACGTCCAGTACAGTACGACGGGAGAACGCAAGTCCTTTCGTCCTATTCAAGAAGGGTCGCCCGGACAGAAAACAGCAGCGCTTTTGGCTTTTTTGCTTTCGTATGGGGAGGAGCCGTTGATTCTGGATCAGCCAGAAGACGATCTGGACAACCACCTCATTTATGATCTGATTGTCGCGCAATTGCGGGAGGTCAAACGGCGGAGACAAATCATTGTTGTTACCCACAACGCGAACGTTGTGGTTAATGGGGACTCCGAGCTGGTGATTGCTCTTATGGTACAGGGTGGACAAACGCAAATAGAGCGTGCAGGAAGTCTTCAGGACAAGGGCGTGCGGGACACGATTTGCTGTGTCGTAGAGGGAGGCCGTACGGCCTTCGAACAACGCTATCGCCGTATTGCATTGGAGGGCCGCCATGTTTGACAGCCCGGAAGAACTGTTGCAGAAGATTCGCCTTGGGGAGGATACGTCATTAGAACTGAAGTCCGTTCAACTCAGGGGTAATCGCGTGTCTGAGCCAAAACGGGATGATTTAGCCGATGAAATTGCGGCTATCGCCAATACGCATGACGGCGTGCTTGTGCTTGGTGTTGATGATAAGACACGGGATATTGACGGTATTCAGCTTGCGAATCTTGATGCTGTGGAGCGTTACGTGTTTGAAATCTGTAACGAAAGTATTAAGCCTGCGGTGATCTTTCTCTCCTTTCGCATACAACTTCCCGATAACGCCGGTGTTTTGAAACCCGTTATCAAGGTTGAAATACCACGCAGTCTGTTTGTTCACGAAAGTCCGGGGGGGTATTTCCACAGGCAGGGAAGCTCGAAACGTAAGATGTCGCCAGACTATCTTGCGAGGTTGTTCCAGCAACGCAGCCAAGCACGGCTGATTCGATTTGAGGAACAGCCCGTTCCGCAATCAAGCGTTAGCGACTTGTCAGAGGCTCTTTGGCGCAGATATACAACCCGTTCTGAAGAAGTTTCGGAGATAATTCTGCTAAAACGGAACCTTTTGTCGAAAGAGGAAAACGGAGTGATTCGGGCTTCAGTGGCAGGGGTATTACTCTGTAGTGAGCATCCGGAACGTTTCCTGCCAAGCGCTTTTGTTGAGGCGGTGCGATATCGAGGGGTTCGTCAAGATTCCAATTACCAAACGGACGCCCGGAAAATACTCGGCCCTCTGGATCAACAGATTAATCAGTCAATAGCCTTCTTGAAAAGAAACCAGACCGTCAAGGCTACGAAACAACCGCATCGGGTTGAAGTTCCGCAGTTCAGCGAGCGAGCCGTTTTTGAGGCAATAGTCAATGCGATGGCTCACCGCGACTATTCGATTTTTGGATCAAAGATCAGATTCTTCATGTTTGACGACCGGCTTGAAATCTATTCGCCGGGATCCCTTCCCAATACGGTGACCGTTGATAATATGGCCATGCGACAGGCTACTCGTAACGAATTGATTACATGCTTGCTTGCGGAAACACCCGTAGTGGAAACGGTTGGCAAGGTAGAGCGAGGTTTCTATATGGAAAAGCGAGGGGATGGTGTTCCGATCATTATTCATGAGAGCAAAAAGCTTTCGGGCAAGGAACCTGTTTATCGCCTTATTGATGAGTCAGAGCTGCTTCTTACCATTTACGCAGCGGGCGTTGAACAACAAGTGGATACGGATTGATGCAAACAACCGGTACTACCATCGACGCCACGGGCAGATATGTCTGATTATTGAAACTTTGTTTAACGTATCCCGCGGGTAGCCAGATTCCGCGCCGTAAAGGACGGTGTACGTCCCCTCGTCAATAAGTTCGGCCTCGCCATCGTTCGCTTTAACGTAATCAATAAGGAATTTTTCAAGGATTGCGGTGCTCATCTTGTTCTGCTTCAGACGGAAACGGAATTTCTCTAATTGAAATAAGCTATACTTAAATTATTTCAAAGGAGGGAAAAATGGAACAAGCAAATGAGAGAAA
>JACVXV010000037.1 GCA_015661205.1 Candidatus Brocadiaceae bacterium | reverse complement strand
ATTAAACAGCACGGAAACCATTTTTCCGGGTACGAATTTGCGCTTGGTATACGATTTGGTATCAAAATAATTTCCCCGAGGTCAGGATATCTGTATTTATAACGGATTCATCTCCATGTTCGCCCCGGAACAGGCCAAAAAATCCATCATAAGTCAGGCGGACCAAGAGGTGCTTTCGATTCTAGCAGCAGAATATCTCGATATCGGTAAGGAATGACAAGGTAGGTCAATTGCCTAATCAATAGAGGTTACATTTTTTTAAAAAGAGGGTTAAAAATGGGAAAGACAATTAAAGCAAGATTTTCCAGTGGTGTAATTGAACCGATGGAAGAAATAGATATCGCGGAAGGAAGGGAACTTACTATTACCATAATCAAGACCCCTTCTAAAAGAGAAGAAGATGCCTTTGAAAGATCCGCCGGAAGATGGAAGGGAACTATTGACACTGAAAAGTTAATAAAGGACATTTATAACGATCGCCTTATATCTACCAGAAATGAGCCAATACTATGATACATTTGTATCTTATTGATACAGACTTCTGATAGCCGCTACCTGCCTTTGTTACAATTTAACCCTTGTAGTATTTCCTGAGAAAAAGAAGGGGATATCGAAAATCGGTGGACGCTTTAAAAATTTCAATATAAATTATGACGAAATTGAGGACGAACTAAAAAAACTGTCCCAGGACTCCCAAAGGCATATATTGGATGAGACGATAGTAAGCATTCCCCAATTGTTCGTGTCGGATTGTTTGATGTTTTTTTGGAGTACGGCAACCGTGTTACTGCCTGCATTGACACGGTCGATGCACTCCATATTCTGCAAGGGATTCGGGCAATTTCCCCACCCCGGTTCTCTCCCCTCCGTTTCTACAGAATTGCACATAAAAAAAAAGGACACGTTTGTAGCAAACGTGTCCTTTTCGTTATTTTACCTTGTTTGTGTTACGGTAACACCTCTCTATCATGGCTGCCCTTTTCGCGCAACATTAACAGGGGGCGACTGTAGTGATTGAAGGCTTATTTTGGCGTTGCCGCGTGTTTGTGGTCCTTCGGCATTTCTTTTTCGCAATCAAAACAGAAACTGGTCTTTCCACACTCGTGGCCTTGTCCCGCTTCTACTTTGCAGGTGAGGCAGAAATTGGTAACACCGCAAATGTGCTCGTCTCCAACCTCTTTCTCACAATCATAACAAAAGTAGGTAACGTCACAGATGTGGCTGACTCCAACCTCTTCTTCACACTTTGTACAGAAGGTTGTCACGCCGCAGATATGACCGTCTCCAACCTCTTTTTTGCAATCCGAGCAGAAAAACGTCAAGTCGCAAATATGACCAGAACCAACTTCTTCTGCGCATTGCGGGCAAAGGTTTGTTGTGCCACAAATGTGTCCCTCTCCCACAGCCTTGTTACAAGTGGCGCACTGATGCTGATGTCCAGGCGCTGCTTCAGCTTTTCCGGAAGGCGTCGCCTTTGTTTCTGGTTGTGTTTGGGATGGCGCCTCTTCTACCTCTTCTTCTTCGTCTTCTGCATCATCATCATCGTCTTCTTCATCTTCAGCGTCTTCATCCTCGGCATCTTCCGAAGGCGCTGGGGCCGTAGCAGGTGCGGCTGCAGGTGTCACTACTGGAGCAGCTTCCGTTGCTGCTGGTGGTTTTACAGGAGCAGGTTCAGCCGGTTTTGCAGGTGCGGCGGCCGGCTTCTGTTCTTCCGAAGTAGCGGAGACTGTTTTCTGCGCCGGTGCAGTGACAGGTGTTTCCGCCGGTACGGCTGCCGGTGTGGCTACAGGCACTTCAGCAGGTTTTGCCGCCTCTTTGGGCGCCGCGGCCTTCGTCTCAGCAGGTTTTGACTCTTTTACCTCTGTCTGTGTGGTTGCACAGGAACTCAAAAAAAATGCAAAACTAAACAACCCTACACCTAAAAAACATTTTCCCATAATCTTTCTCCTAAAACGATAATTATGAAATTACGTGTTACAAAATAATTTCAAACGCTATTATTAACTACCAAACTCCAATTCATCCGGTATTTCCCGTTGTTCCGTATCTATTCCGGCAGCGGAAAAGAACTTCTTTCGCACGGCATCGAGGGTAATTTTCAGGAGTGATTTTTTATCATTCACGTCGCCAAAAATTCCCAGGTCTATACTGCCTGCCGCCATGGTTGCATGTCCCCCTGCATTCATAAATCCAAATGCCTTTTGCAATAAGAAGGCAAGGTTGATCCTTGCATCCGTACTTCTTGCCGATAATTGCACCTTATCTTTGTCAACGCCAAACACCAGAACGGTTGATATCCCTTCCATCTGGAGCATCAATTCCGCAGCCTGCGGCAATGCGTCGCGGTCTGCTATGAATTCAACAAACGATATCAGATAGGCGCCTTTTGTCTCCCGGTTGCGTATGGCCCTTCCGATAATGTCAAGGGTTTCCGCGCTCATGGGGGGATTTTCAATCTGGTTCATTAATCCCGTATCCACCAGGGGTGAGAGGTACGCGGCTGCATCAAGATCGTCGGTCGTGGTATTTCGGGTAAATCTACTCGTGTCCACGCGGATTCCGTAGCGGAGCGCCGTGGCAAGATGCGGGTCCGGAGCGATGTCCAGGCATCTTAAATACCTTGTCATAATCGTAGAGGTAGCTCCTATTTCAGGCAATATTTCGATAAATTCCCCTTTTACCAGGCTGAAATCGGTCTGATGATGATCGATAACAATGTGAGGTACCACGTTTGCCGGCAGTATATTGTTTTTTGAAGGGAGAGAAACCTCTATCAATGCAACCTTGTCGGCGGTGTTTATTACCTCCAGAGACTCATCTACGCTCTTTAATCTGATAAGGTCGGTATCTAACAAGTTGACCAATGCCCTGTTTTGGTGCCGTCCGATGTTCCCTCCGTAGTAGATACTAGATTTAACTGAAAACTTTTCCGCAATGCGTTTTAGCGCCAGTCCGGAAGCAATGGCATCGGGGTCCGGATTGTCCTGCAAGAAAATGGCCAGCCCTTTATTGCTTGCGGCCTTGATGACACGCACCAGCTTTGAAACGGACCTCTTTACTTTTGCCGTTTCCAATTCCCCCAGGAGGGTGTTCGTTATAATATTGACGGCGTGGATTACGCGGTCTGCCCCATGCTCCAACAATTCAGTCGATTCTTGTTCGCTATTCACCATCGACAAGATAAACTTATCGGGAAAGAATCGCTTTATGTTTTTTACCAATGCAAGGTTATCTTCAAAGGTTTTTTTCAAAAGAACGAACGCTATCGTATCCGTTGCCGGCAGTGATTGAAAATCCAGGGAACGAACGTCAGCCTTAATCGCAGGGATTTTGCATTCTTTCAACCTATTCAGCGCCGACTCATTATCGTCAATAACGAGCACGTCGTTTTCAGACTTGTTCAGGTTTTGAGCTAAGGCGGACCCAAAGGAATCACAGCCGAAAACGATGTACTTCATTTATTCCTTCTTTAAAGGAGCTTTGCAGTAAAAAAATAAAACAAGGTTAAATTATATAGCCGTATGTTTTTGAAGTCAATACTAAAAGCGGACGATACTAAATTTAACCTTATGTATGAACGAGGGTTATATGCAAAGGCGCATTACGTTAAAAGGGCGTGCCATTCATTAATTATGCAATTTTGTCTTGAAAACCATAGAGTGCTTCAGGTAACATCCTTAGAGAATGCAAATACGAGAGATTGTAGGACAGGTAGGTATTTCTGATGACGTTTGGCAGGAAGCCATTGAAAGGCGCGACGCCGCTCGTGAAGAATTTGACGGTGTCTGCTATTACCGGATAACAAAAAAAATCGGTCCTTTGGCAAAGGGGGCGATTGTGTCGCCGGAAGGCGTGATTTTTGATTTCCCACGCATCCCGCGGATATTACATCTGGAAAAAGGCCTTCACCACGCCTACACACAACCATTTTATATTGAAGAAAAGGTCGATGGCTATAACGTGCGGATTGTGTCCATACAGGGACGTATCCTGGTTTTTTCGCGCGGCGCATACATTTGCCCGTTTTCAACTGACCGGGTGGTGGATTTTTTTGATGTAAAAGAGGTATTCAAGAAAAATCCGGGTTTGATTGTTTGCGGTGAATTTGCCGGTCCGGACAATCCTTACAATATCGAACACCCTCCTTACGTGAAAGAAGACGTCCGGTTCTTTGCATTTGATTTAATGCGGATGAATAAACCGGGCAACGTTCCCATTGAGGAGCGATATAAACTGTTTGACGGCTATGGCATTCCGACGGTGCGGAGGTTCGGGCGGTTTTCAACGTCCGATATGGCTGAACTGAAAAGGATTATCGGAGAATTGGATGAGTCGGGATGCGAAGGAATGCTGATGAAGCCGCTTAATCCGGCGGAGGTGACCCTTAAGTACGTTACGTTGCGCTCCTGCTTACGCGATATACGCGTCACGGCGCATTTGATGCCGGAAATGATGTCGGAGTTTTTCACGCATCGGATCATTCGCGCCGCGATGTATGCTCATGAACAGATGCATGCCCTGAAACCGGAAGTTTTTGCCCAACTGGGCGAGGCGCTGCTTGTACCTGTATACGATAGCGTAGACAAGGCGACGCGTGCGGAAGTTATTGATGAGCGGTTTACCCTTCGGTTTCTTGATGAAAAAAATATACAGCGTATGGTTGACCACCTGTACCGGTGCAAGGTGAAGTTTGAAGTGCTGTCGAAAAACAAGGTAGGGGCTTATTGGCACGTCGGGTTTGCGAGAAAGTGTTATGCCTCGTATGAGATGCTCCAAAAATACCTGGAAGGATATCCTCATGTTGATTAATTTCTGCGGTTTGTCTTTACATTATGAATCAAGTTTTGGAAAGAACTACTGGAACCACAGATTGCACAGATTAAAAAAAACGGAGATGTGGCAAGCCATCCCCTTCCCCAATGGGTTCATACGAATAAAGAAAGACCTTAACTTGACGCGCATGGGTGCAGTGGGGCAGCAGCCATTGTAAGTAATGTGTGAATTCATTACAAACCTTAAAACGATTTGTGGATTTTAGTAGCAAAAAATCTGTGTAATCTGTGAAATCTGTGGTTTCAACTTTTTTTTGTCAGTTAAAGGTGATACTCCTCCGGGGTATTTGAAAGATACTATGCTTGCCAAACGAATTATACCATGCCTGGACGTAAAGGATGGGCGCGTTGTTAAAGGAACAAACTTCCTACGTTTAAAAGATGCCGGAGATCCGGTGGAGATCGCGGCCTTGTATGACAAGGAAGGGGCTGACGAGTTAACCTTTTTGGACATTACGGCCTCTCATGAAAACCGAAATATCATTCTCGACGTGGTGAAAAAGACTGCGGAGCAGGTATTTATGCCGCTGACCGTCGGCGGTGGTATTCGCACCATTGAGGATATACGCGGATTGCTCAATGCCGGGGCCGACAAGGTTTCCATTAATACCGCTGCCGTTAAAGACCATGAGTTCGTCACCAAGGCGGCGAGGCGCTTTGGCCGGCAATGTATCGTGGTGGCTATTGACGCGAAAAAGGCGACAACTCCCGGCAACACCACACCGTGGGAGGTTTTTATCCACGGTGGCAGGACGCCAACCGGGCTGGACGTTATCCAGTGGGCAAAGGAGGTGGAGTCGCGGGGCGCGGGGGAGATATTGCTCACCAGTATGGACTTCGATGGCACAAAAAACGGTTTTGACATTGCTTTAAACAGGGCGGTGTCAGAGGCCGTCGATATCCCCGTCATCGCTTCAGGAGGCGCCGGTAAATTGGAACATTTCTATGAAGTTTTTACCCAGGGGAAGGCGGATGCCGCCCTGGCCGCCTCCATTTTCCACTATAAAGAAATTGCCATAAAGGAAGTGAAAGAGTATCTGGCGCAGAAAGGGATTGAGGTAAGAATTACGTAGCGATTAACGAGTTGGAATTTCCGGTTTCTTGTTAGAATACAAATCCGGTTGCCTGCTTTTATGGGGGGGGGCCGTAGTGTAATTGGATATGCAAAAACAGGGTTGTCCGATAGCCTTATAATGCCCCTTTATGAGGCAAGAGTTTTTCGATAAGTCCCTTGATAAAAGAGATATCGTTTTTTTGCATTTCAAGGGTCGTTTCCATCTGCGCCTGCTTTCTGTGCATCAGCCACATCAGGCGAAGGATGAATCCGAAAATGACAAGGGCAATGGTGATAAAAAGACCCAGCATCCACTGGATGGTGTCGAACCGGCTATCCATTTCGGAATGAAGGTCGTCAATACGTTTGTTTACCACTTCAAACCGGCTATTCATCTCGGAATGGAGGTCGTCAATACGTTTGTTTACCACTTCAAACCGGCTATTCATCTCGGAATGAAGGTCGTCAATACGTTTGTTTACCCCTTCGAACCGGCCATTCATTTCGGAACGAAGGTCATCAATACGTTTGTTTAGCCCTTTGTCCACTGCTTGCATGCCTTCTTCTGATTTTTTCTGTCCCTCCTCCAGTCTGGTCAGTTTTTCCACGATTTCCCAGTCGGTTATGTGTGGGGCAGCGTCCACGGCAAAGGCGGAATTCTGAAGGATAAAGAAAAGGGTACACGTAAAGATAGGATATATCTTGATCTTCATAATAACAAACAGAGTAATTTGTGCAAGGGGCGTTGTCAATAAAAATTTTTTCACGGAATCCCATGATTCTTTTGTGTAAGGCATTGTTTTCTCCGTGAGCTTTACGTGTTCTCTATGCACCCTGCGTTGAATTGTTACGTAACCGGTGATATTGCCCGGCTTGTTTATACGGGCTTAAAGTGTTATAGAATTACCCCCTTGAGGGAAATAACCCCCGCCTATTATTGACATTAACGATTTATGTGATACAATTTTGAGGTATAGATATTTATTTGACCGATACCCCCTTACCGATAATGGCAAATTTAATCCCACAAGAAAAAATAGCAGAAATACAACACGCCATAGATATTGTTCAAATCATATCAGAATACGTTCAACTGAAGCAGCAGGGTAGAAATTTTACCGGATTGTGTCCCTTTCATTCGGAAAAAACCCCTTCATTCATGGTAAATCCGGAGAAAAAGCTTTTTAAGTGCTTTGGGTGCGGTGAAGGCGGCACGGTATTTAATTTTGTCATGAAACAAGAGGGGCTGGGTTTTGTCGAATCGGTAAAACTGGTTGCATCCAAGGCCCACATAGATATAACACATTTACTTACCCAGCGTTCGTCTGTTTCCGATACGGAAAAGGCCCGTCTGGTAAAAATACACGATTTTGTCGCGAAGGTTTATCACAAATTCCTGCTTGATAGTAAAGAGGGAACGGGTGCAAGGGAGTATTTGGGGCAACGTAAGATAAATGAGCAATCTATCAAAAACTTCTGCTTGGGTTATGCCCCTTCCGGCTGGGATACGCTAATTAAAATAGGAAAAGACCGCTCTATTTCAACTGCACAGATGGAAAAAACCGGGTTGATTTTGCCGGGAAAGGAAAAAGAACACTATTACGACCGCTTCCGGAACCGGTTGATGTTCCCGATTGTTGATGCAAGAAAACGGGTCATCGGTTTTGGCGGAAGGACTTTGGATAACTCGCTTCCCAAGTATCTAAACTCTCCGGAAACCGTGCTTTTCAACAAAAGCAGTGTTCTTTATGGTATAGATGTCGCAAAAGCCGCCATCATGAAACAGCGACGGGCAATACTCATGGAGGGGTATACGGACGTGATCATGGCGCATCAACATGGGATTGATTGGTCTGTTGCCGTAATGGGGACGGCCATTTCAAAGCAACATCTGAAGTGTTTGCGGCAATACTGCCAAGAGGTTGTGCTTCTTTTAGATGCCGATACGGCAGGGTGGAAGTCTTCCGACAGGAGCCTAGACATCTTTATCGAAGAGGAGTTTGACGTTAAAATTGCCCAACTGCCGGCAGGCTATGACCCTTGTGACTACCTTGTAGCTGAAGGCGCGGAGAAATTTCTGGGACACGTTGATAATGCCAAAGATTTCTTCCGTTTTAAGGTGGAAATGGCTACGTCAAAATGGGACATGGCGACGGTTAACGGAAGGGCAAATGCAATTAACGACGTTCTCTCGACAGCGATGAAAATGCCGGATATTATCAAACGCAATCTCCTCATCAAGATGATTGCCGAAGAAATGTCCGTTGACGAAACGGCCTTGCGGGACCAGTTTAAAAAAATCAACCAACGTCCCGTCCACGCCGGCAATAAGAAGCAGCAGCCGGTAGAGCAAAGATTTGACGCATCCTCTATGGCGGAGCGGGAGCTTTTGTACTTAATGTTGTCGTGTAATGAAGTGATACCGAGGATTGTGGCAGAAATCGGCCTGGAAGAATTCGACAATAAAGACTTCTCGGAGATTGCCGAAAAGGTGGTCGAGCTGTATAATAAGAATACCTCAGTAAAAGGTGAGGATGTGTTGCACGCGTTAGAAGACCTGCGGCTCAATAAACTTTTAATGGACGTTGTGACGGGCAAAGAATTCCAAAACGTCACTAACCACAGCGAGCGGCTGGAGGCGTGCATCCATTATTTTAAAATGCGAAACAGTAAAAAAGACGTTTGCCAGGCCAAAAAAAGGACGTTGGAAAACGTTAAGGTCGGCAGCCGTGAAGAAGATATTGTTGCGTTACTGGATGAATTACATAAAAAACACAGGGATCGCCACGCGCTAAAAGGAAAGGCGTGATTGTGGCGTTATTTCGCAATATTCAAGAGATGCCGTTATTGAGAGAAAAGGGGTAGGTAATCTCTCCGCATTTACATAAACAACCTTGCAAAAGGGAGGGGCTATCGTTATATGGAAACTTTAAACCAAAAAATAAAACACCTGGTGCAAAAGGGTAAGGAAAAGGGCTATTTAACATACGAAGAAATGAATGATATGTTGCCCGACGATGCGGATGTTTCTCCTGAAAGGATCGACGACATCCTGATGATGTTGGACGAATTAGGGATTGATCTTATTGATGAAATTGACGTGGAGAGCCGTGACGTTATTGATGCAGAGGAAGGGGACACCTTCGCAGAGGTCGATTTGGAGTTTGGCGAAGTTCCGACCATTACGGAAAAGATAGACGACCCTGTCCGCATGTATCTAACCCAGATGGGTGAAATTCCCTTGCTCACCCGCGATGAAGAGATCATGCTTGCGAAAAAGATAGAAATTACCAGAAAGAGATTTTTGAAAAAGGTGTTGCACTCCGATCTCTCGTTGACAACCTGCCTCAGAATATTGGAAGACGTAAATAGCGGAGATCTTTCTTTTGACCGCACCCTGAAAGTCAATGCAATGGTAGATAATTGCAAAGACGATATCTTGGAACAGTTCCCGAGAAGTTCCAAAAGCCTGAAGACTCTCCTCCAAAAAAACCGGGAGGACTTTTTGCGCTCAAAGCAGAAACGGGTTTCCGAAAAAGAAAAATTGCGGTTGCTCCGGTTAATCAGGAACAGGAGAAGAAAGGGCATAGACCTGCTTGAAGAAATAAATATTCGCACAAAACGAATACAGCCCATGATGAAAAGACTTCAGGAAATTGTTGTCGAAATGGAGGCGCTGGATGCGCAAATCCAGGAGAGTAAGATACGGTCTAAAACCAACGGTCGCAATAAAGAACTGGAAACCCAATATGAAACCCTGGAAAATTTGGTGCTGGAGTCCGCCGGGTCGTTGAAGCGCCGTGTTGAATCCGTTGAAAACATCCACAAAGAGCATGAAACCGCAAAGAGAAAGCTTTCGGGGGCAAATTTACGGCTGGTGGTCAGCATTGCCAAAAAATACCGGAATCGTGGCCTGAGTTTTCTGGATTTAATCCAGGAAGGCAATACGGGCCTTATGCGAGCCGTGGATAAGTATGAATACCGTAGGGGATACAAATTCAGCACCTATGCCACCTGGTGGATACGCCAGGCAATCACCCGTTCGATTGCCGATCAGGCGCGAACGATCAGGATACCCGTTCACATGATCGAAACGATGAGTAAGATCAGAAACGTATCCAAGAAACTGCTTCAGGATAAGGGACGGGAACCGACCCTGGAGGAGATTGCCCGTGAGGTGAAGATTACCGTGGCCGAGGCGCGAAGGGTTCTCAAAATATCACGCCACCAAATCTCCCTTGACCGCCCCGTCGGAGAAAGCGAGGATAGCTCTTTCGGTGATTTTATTGAGGACGAAAAGGCAGAATCCCCCGTATCTGCTGCAACTCAGGAAATGTTGAAGGACAAGATAGACAGCGTCCTCGAAACGCTAACCTACCGCGAGAGGGAAATCATTAAACTGCGGTATGGCATAGGCGACGGGTATACCTACACCCTCGAAGAGGTTGGCAAGATATTTAAAGTTACAAGGGAAAGGGTCAGGCAAATCGAAGCAAAGGCCGTGCGGAAATTGCAGCATCCTATCAGAAGCAGGAAGCTTGAAGGTTTCCTGGATGGAATAAGCGGGGAGGCTTAACGCTGCCGGATTGCAAAACAAGTTTTTGCAGGGTACTACTATACATTGGTAATCGTTTGTAGAGAGGAATCTATGAGTGAAAAGACAGATGCGCTTTGCAGGTTGCAGTCGCTCGATACGAAGTTGAAAATCGTGGAAGGCGACAAACTTTACAGAAATTACGATGTTCAAAAGAAGCAAAACCACATTCAGCAAAAGAAGGGTGAATTATCCAAAATCAGCGAAGAAATAAAAACCTTCTACAAAAAAATCAGCAGTAAAGAGCTTGACTTGAAAAGCCTGGAGGCAGATATCGGCAAATTACGGCTCCAGATGAATCAGATCAAAACAAACAAAGAATTTGGCGCAACAAAGCTTGAAATCGGTGGAAAAGAGGCAAACAAGTCGGTTATAGAAGATGAGATTCTCAAGTTAATGACGGTGTACGAGGAAATGCAGCAGAGACACAAAACATCTGAAAAAGAAATCAAGCAAGAGGAATTACAATTAGAAGAACTTAAAAAAAAGGTGGATGTCGATCTAAAAACACTGGAAAATGAAATTGACGAATTGAAGAAGAAGCGTGCCGGGTATGAAGCGGGGCTGGACAAAGACGTCTTGCAGCAGTACCAAAGGCTCGTTAGCCATAAAGATGCCGTAGCTGTAGTCGGTGTTGTAAACAAGGTGTGCCAGGGTTGCTATATGTCCATAACGTCGCAAACACTTAACAAACTTATGACAGACAGAGACCTTACATTTTGCCATAGCTGTGGAAGGATATTGTATTTGGACAACGGTAAGGAATGATAAGAAAATTAAAGTAGACGAGGTGATCGCCGGTTCCCGCTGTTCTCGTAATAGCGGGGACGGGAGGAAAGTCCGAGCTCCATAGGACGCAGTGCTCTGTAACGCAGAGTCCTGGTGACGGGAAGGAAAGTGCAACAGAAAATATACCGTCTCGTCTTCGGACGGGATAAGGGTGAAATGGTGGGGTTGTCGCTCTGGATAAACGTCCGGGGCATCGACTTAATGTAAGAGCCCACCGCCCCGGTGGTGACATCGGGGGCATGGCAAACCCCACTGGGAGAAAGGCTAAATAGGGAGGGATGAAGCGGTCCGCTTCGCTAACACCTCTGGGTAAGCCGTTCGAGCTTGATGGCAACGTCGAGACTAGATGAATGATCATCCACGACAAAACTCGGCTTATTGTCTACTTTACATAAAAAAGCCCTCCGCTTTTTCTTGTTATGGGGAGGGTTTTTTGTTTATCTTATTAAATTCCATTCCGACTTGTTCGGGTTGGGAAATAATGTTGATTATTAGCCTGGATTAATGTTTAATATCTGAAAATTTTGGCAGTACGCCTTTAACACCTTTGGAGGATAGAGGATACATGAAAAGCAGGGTCTTTAGCATTCCCTTTGGCGTTTTTGCTTTGATAATGTGTGTTTGTTATCCGATATTTGCGCAAGTAGGGGGGGGGAGGGCATCCGGGGGGCCTCAATCAATAGCTAGTCCACCGGCGCAGGCTCTTCCACCGTCAGCTTCAGCATCTCCTGATGGTGCGCCTTCTGGAAGTCAGATGCAAATCCCCTTCAAGAAAAATGAAACAAATACACAACAATCAACAGGGCAAAAACAAGGTTTACAAGAACAGGCGCAACAGCAGGGTAAGCAAAACAGCGATTCTGCTGAAAATGTGGCGCGTTCTCCGGTCGCCGGGTCCGGCACAAACCCCAGCCAGTTCTCTCCTGTAGAAGCGGCATTTCAGGATTTATTGCAAACACGTACCCCCGCAGGCGGCGCCGCGACAATCCAGTCCCTTCGGCAGTTTGGGTATGCGATCTTCGGCCTCCCTGTATCTACGTTTGCACCTATAGATGATGTTCCTATCGGTTCCGAGTATGTTTTGGGGCCGGGGGACGAACTTCGGATAATTGTGTGGGGTGCCATGGAAAATACCTATTCCCAAACGGTCGATCACTACGGCAGGATTTACCTTCCTACGGTGGGACCTATACGGGTATGGGGACTTACCTTTTCACAGGCAGAAAAGCTGATTTTGTCATACCTTTCCCAATACTATAAAGGTTTTCAATCAAGCGTGACGATGGGCCACCTCAGAACCATAAAGATATATGTGATGGGAGAGGTCAACCAACCCGGTTCTTATAACATTAGTGCCCTTTCCTCATTAACCAATGCCCTTGTTGCCGCCGGTGGTCCGAGTACCTTGGGGACGCTTAGGAATATCCAATTAAAACGAAATAACCAAACAATCGAAGAGTTCGATTTTTACGACTTTCTGCTTTCCGGCGATAAGAGTAAGGATTGCCGTTTAGAATCAGGCGATATCATATTTGTTCCTCCTATCGGGAATGTTGTTGGTATCGCGGGAGAAGTAAAACGGCCTGCTATTTATGAATTTAAAGAAACCCTTCGTATAAAAGACCTTATAGCAATGGCTGGCGGGTTGACCGTACAAAGTTATCTTAACCGTGTGCAGATAATTCGATCTAAACCAAGTGCAGAACGTGAGGCCATTGACATTGATCTTAGTAAGGCAATGGGTAAAGAGGGTGTGTCAAGCAATATAGAACTACAAAATGGCGATCTGGTTACTATTTTCCCGAGCGACCCGCGCATCTATAATACGGTTAGTGTTAACGGGCTAGTCAAGCATCCCGGCTATTATGAATACAAACCGGGTATGAGGATAAGCCAATTACTTCCCGCTCAAACAATCCTGCCCAGCGCATACCTGGACATCGTGGAAATTGTAAGGTTTAAGGAAGACCTTAGCACCCAGGTAATTCATGTAAACTTAAAAAAGGCGTGGAGTGGAGATATTACCCAGGATATCGATATAATGCCTCGTGATCAGATATCCATAAGAAGCGATTTTAAGGCAGCAGAAGCGGTGAGCTTAGCGGGAGAGTTTAAACTGCCGGGGACATATATCATACAGCCTGGGGACCGTCTTAGTGCCGTAATTAAGCGTGCAGGTGGGTTTACCGACAAGGCCTACCTCAAAGGTGCTGTCTTTATTCGCCGGTCAGTGGCTGAGAAAGAGCGCGAACGGCTAGAGGGGTTTATGAAGGAGTTAGAGGAAAAAATATTGTCAGAAACAAAAACCGTCTTTACGTCGCCGGAGCAAGCACAGTTAATGCAAAATCAGGAGGCGAATCAAAGGCGGCAACAGCTTAAGGTGATAGCCTCCAAGGTAGTCCTTGGCCGGATTGTGATTGACCTGGATAGTTTGGCAGGATCAGAGGATGATTTGATTTTGCATGATGGGGATAGCTTGACGGTACAGAGACCACCGGCAGACGTTATGGTGCTGGGAAGCGTGAGGAATCCAAGCTCGATTGTTCATAAGAAGCATAAAGAACCACAGTATTACATCAATCGCACTGGCGGACTTTCAAAAAATGCCGAGAAAAAAGAGGTGTATTTGCTCAAGGTTGATGGGTCGGCCTTCGCAGACATTTCGAAGTTGAAGGAAGTTGATCCGGGAGACACGATTATCGTCCCGCCAAAGCTGAAAATGAGAGACTATTCGTGGATAGCGCAGATTGCTACCATATCAAGCCAGTCGCTTCTTTCCCTTGCTTCTTTAATGGTTATTGCGCAATACTGATATTAACCCAGCCAGTTTTTTTGGTATCACTCCATCAAAAGGTATAATGTTTTTATGTCAGAACAAGAAAATATGCCTGCTTCAGGCGCCGATGAAATTAATCTGTTAGCTTATGCGCTGGTGATCTGGAAGCGTAAAATACTTATACTCATTATATTCTTTTGCGCAGTTTTTGGTGCTGCAATCATGAGTTTATTTATGCAAAAGATGTATAAGTCCGCCGTAACATTCCTTCCGCCAGATACATGGTTTACAGGGAGTGAGTATTTATCCGGTGTCGGGGGCGTACCTAGCGCTGGTGGTATTGGTGGTATTGGTGGATTTGGCCGTAAAGGAGGGCCAAGGCAGGACCTTTTTATCTCTATAATGAAAAGTAGTATCTTAAGAGAAGGAATTATTGAGCAGTTCAAACTTAAGGATTATTATCGGTGCATGGATATCGAAAAAACAAAAATCCGTTTAGGTGGTGCCACAAAAATAGCAATAATGCCAGAGGGAGTGATTTCTGTTGAAGTGATAGATAAGGACCCTCAAATGGCGGCAGATATTGCCAATTGTTATGTAACCCACCTGGAACGTCTCGCGGTGAAGCTTGGGGCTGGCGCTATCAGTCGTCAGCGACAATTCATTGCAGAGCAATTAGTGAAAGCCGAAATAAACCTCCGGGAATCAGAAGATGCATTAAAAAAGTTTCAAGAAAAGTATCGGGCGGTATCTATCACGCAGCAGTCGGCAAATGCTATTTCAGCGGCCGCCCAAATTAAAGGAGAGATAATAGCCGCTGAAGTACAACTTGAGGGGTTAAAGGATTTTGCAAGAGAATCCCACCCTGAGGTAATAAAGCTTAATCGTCGGATTAAGGAACTCAAGCAGCAGCTTGCTGATGCCCAATACAGTTCAGGCATGGAGTTGCCCTCTGTTGATGGAGATTCAGGACACTCACAAAAAGAAATATATCTTCCGGTAGCTAAGGTTCCCCGGCTAGGCCTGGAGTTGAAAAGATTGACGCGTGCAGTGGCTATCCAGGAAACGGTTTACTCCCTGCTAAATCAAGAACTGGAAAGGGCGAAGATTGCCGAAGTACGAGATACCCTGGTAGTCCAGGTATTAGACCGTGCAGTTCCACCGACCCAACGATTTAAGCCGGCCCGGGGTAGGATTGTGTTAATGTCTGGAATGGTAAGTATCATCATGGGTGTTTTTCTAGCGTTTGCTTTAGAATACATTTTTAAACAAATTGGTGTGTACCGCTTAAAGCATGTTGATAATACAGAGCCTGTCGGTGTATAGGGGCTTCATAAAATTGTTCAGTTCCCCAGACCGTAAAGCTTGTTTTGATATTTTTTGTAACATTGCTTAAACTTTGAGCCGGTAATATTGCTATAAATGTGCCTGCCGAAGATTTATAAAATACACTTGACATGCTTGGTCATATTTTCGTATCATGTCACCGTTTGTTGTGTTGCGTAGTATCTGGTTGGTGTGTTATAAAGTGGATTTATTAGACTGTTTTTGAGTATTTTAAGTAAGAAGCACGCTTAAAATTAGTTGATTTCATTTTAGATACATTATAGCTTTACAAAATGCGCGTAGCGAGTGATTTTGTAAGAAAGAGTTTAGACTGAGGAGCTAGGATTAAGGCAGTTGTTTTTTTTTCATATCGTTTGGTAGAAGTGTGGAGCGTGTTTCTGGTAGAGAAGTGATAGCAAGTGTCTTCATAATTAATATTGTGCACATGAATAGTTTTAATGAGTTTTTAACAAAGTGTGAGTTTGGGTGGTATTTAAAGGAGGGAGGATGAGTATGCAAAGAATGTTTAGTTGTATAGTTTTATGCAGTCTACTTTTTGTTAGCTCGGTTGCATTTGGTGAGGGTTCTCAGACCATTGCCGGGTCTTCGGCGCTTTCCGGTTTAAGCGAAACATCGCAGGAGCGTCAGGTTGGTGGACTGTTTTTTATAGCTGAGGATTTTTCACAATTGAGTATACTTCCATCGTATACATTTGGAGCACCATCGGGTTTAGTACCTGGCTTTGGAACGGTGTTTATGGGGGTAGGTGGGACTGTGAATGGTAGAAGTGAGCCGAGGATTGATGGTGGGATGTCGGTGGGTGGAGGTTTTGGTAACCCTATTGATGCTATTGGTGGATATGCTGCGATTGAGATGGGAAGTATTAGCCCTTCCGATGGTGGAGAGTTTGATAGGGGTCAGCTAGCCATGGCCTTGGGTCATACGTTCGCTGATTTTGGGCTTGGCTT
This sequence comes from Candidatus Brocadiaceae bacterium, assembly GCA_015661205.1. GTDB lineage: Bacteria > Planctomycetota > Brocadiia > Brocadiales > Brocadiaceae > JACVXV01. Next base: position 6,015 of record JACVXV010000037.1, on the reverse strand, counting down.
GTCGGTGGGCTTTGTTGGACTAGATTTGTGGCATAATTCAACTCAGAATGAAATATTGGATCCGAGCTTCTATTTAGCTGTTTCTAAGTTGTTTGCAAACGATATTGCCCCGGTGATATTGACTGCAGGCGCTGGAAATCAGGCGTTCGGTACGGTCACTGAGGAAAGCGATCACGATAGAAAATACGAGATTCAGGAGTTTTTGGCTGCCGCAGTTTATGTATTGCCACAGGTGAGTTTGGTTGCAGATTACACTTCAGGGGTAACCACTGCTGGTGTAAGTATTGTGCCTTTACCCCGCATTCCTGTAGTTCTAGGCCTTGCTGCTAACGATATATTTCAGCAGGATGATGGTATAAATGCTATGATAACCCTTGGCTTTGGGTACGCATTTTGATTTGTGTTTAGACTAGTGGTTTTTCTTTAATGGTTTTTGGTGTGTTGAATGTTTGTTAAAGTTGCGAAGGGTATTTTGCTGTAGTGGTTTCTGTGTAAGTGGAAGTTTTTTCGTTTTATGCACTTCGTTAATAAACAGCACAATTTTTTAAATAGCAATGTATGCTTTAATTTTTATTACATTATCAAAAGAAGAGGAGGGTTTGATACATGCGATTTCTCAATAAATATTTAGTTGTCGCGTTGTTTGTCGTGGGTTTGATATCGAGCAGTGGTTTTGTAATTGATAGTCGCTGTTCAGCGGCGACAGTTTGTCCGGAATGTAAAAAGGAACATGAAGGTCGGTGTGCTAAGCATGTTTGTACTAAATGTGGAATCACGCACGAAGGTAGGTGTGCCCCGTCAACGCAGGCACGTGGTAAAGCTGCTACATTTAAAGCGGCGTTTACAGGCGCGGGGGCGTCGAGGGTTGGCAGTTTAACTTCTGGACTCTCGTTAATACAGTCACAGGCGGCCAATATGGTATCATCGAACTTTACACCCTATTCTTATGGTTATAATGGTAATTGATGTAACTAATGGCCTGCATTGTAAAGTTATACATCAAGCCATGGTCATTGTGTTTAATAGATACTTCTGAAAAGTGTAAGTTAGCAACCGTTTGCAATGATAGGTCATAAGCGAAAATTTAGAGTGATGATTTTTATAGTTCGAAGTAAATCAAGCATAATTGTCTGCGAGTGTGGCGATTATGCTTGATTTTACGATGTTAGACGAGAAGGTTATTGGGAAAGAAGTGCCTTAAGAAATCCAGTAAATTTTGTTTAGAATTTACCGTGAGAAATATAACTTTATAAGGCTAATATTGGGATATAAATAGTTGGAAGCTAAAGATGTATACGGAAATTCATAAATGTTAGAAATATCCATTAGATAGTACAACCCCTGCCTGTGAAAGTTTACGGCGAAGATCACAATCAAAGCCGGTATCAAACTAAAAACCGTGAAAAGAATTTCTGCAAATACGAAGAAAAGTCCCCCGATACAGCTTGTTCATAGTCACAATTCAAGTCCTGAATACGGTATAGATATCTAACTACCTAATATTCTGTCTTGCATGAAGTTCGAGAATTATTTGTAGATGCTTATAAATCCTTTAGAAATAGAAATTTCTTAAAATTGTAGTTTCATAAATTGTATAAAAGCGGTTATAGCATCTTGATGAAATGTTACTCATATTTTTAAAGTGTACCCATGAAAACACAGGCCTTACTTGAAAAAAATCCTCTATACGAACTCTTAAAAAAGAAATACCATACTTCTGAAGGGGTGCGTTTGCAAATAGTCAAGAGGAAGGAAGAGTTACAAAAACGTGTCCCAAAAGAATCACTGAAATCGTTTACGGTAAATATGTCGGGTAGCGTCACGAATTGCTCATTTGAAAAAACCCTTAAAATAGTGTCTAAAAATTTGTTTATCAAGGGTCGAATTACAGCAATCTTCGCCCCAGATGATCATGAAATCGTTGAGGCGGACATTACGGCAACCTTATCAGAGGTTGAGACACTCATACAGTATCTGATGATCCCTCATGTCGTCTTACACTTCAAAAAGGAATTGCTAAAAGGGGCAAGCAATCTATTAATTATTGACGAGTCGGAACAAAATCAACTGGGTGATATTATTCCAGACCATTCACACCGTAATTTTATTACTTACGCAGAATTGCATGAGAAATACACGGGAAGAATGGGTAATTACCTGATATTGAACGGGCTTCCCTTAACGGCTGAAAAGCTAGGCAGCGAGCTAAGATTTAATAAAATCCAAACTAAGAATAAGGTATTTACCACTACCGGTTTAAAGGAAATTTACGTTAACCTTTACTTCATTTTCTTGCTTCTCAAACTGGACCTCGAACAGCACTACCTGAAACTGCGAACGTTCAATTCGCAGACAAAAGACCTCAGCACCGTTGAAGAAAAGATCGATGACTTAGGCTTTTTTTCCGACGTTTTTAATAACATAGCGACAACGGATAACCCGCTCCTCTTTAATGAGAAATTGTTTATAGATTTAATGAGGATCGAACACATCATTGAAAATAACAATTGGAAATCCATTCCGGCTTATGCAGGTTACGTAAGCTCGGCGTCTGGAGGACTTAACGCACAATTTAAGTTCATGGAAGATTTTGCCCTTTTTGTAACGTATGCCAATTGTGTCTCAACGTTCATTACTAAAATAGTCCAAAAAATAGGCAAACACAAATCTGATTTTCGCAACGAACTGCATAATCTAACGGCAAATTATAATGAATTAAAAAAACTGAGCACAGTTCTCAATCATCCGATACTGCGAACCGATTACCAGGAAATGTTGAATGCCTTCAGCAAGCTCCTTGCCTATCTCGATTTTTCCACCCTGGATGGCGTTCCTCACACGGCGACTGCCGGCAAAGCCACTGAAATGCTTCCCAAGGTACCGGGCGCGTTTATTACTCTTTTTAAAAAGTGTGTTAAATCAGTATTACCCGTGAGGATCGATATATCGGCAAAACCGGCATCTCATCCGGAACTAACCGCAAAAACAGAGCAGGAAGAAAGCCTCCAGAAACTTACCATGAAATTGAGTGAAAATCTGGAAAAGATATCAAAATTAAAGACTAAAAACGGTGAAGACGCATATTTGGACGCCAGAAGACACGTGCCGCTATTAACCGAGTTGTCAGACGTTATTGACCAGCTAGCGGAATTGATCAGACACGTGGAAAGCAACAAGGCGTCAGAGGAGCCGTTTAAAAAGATATTTAGCCAGCACAATAAATTTGAAATATTCTACCATATATTACAGGACGTCGGAGTCTTGGAGACTGAGCCGGAAAAAAAAGCTGCTCGCCTTACGCTGGCGGAGTTGCAAACGCTCCTGTTTACCAAACCATTAAAAGAAAGCGCCTATCAAGGCATTCTGGATAAAATTCATGCCCTGGAAACTATGATCCAGAATAAGAAGGAGTCAAAAAAAGACGCTGCCACTCAAGGAATCATAACCAAGCTATTCCAGACCCCCATTTTCAATACGATTATGGACATCAAGGCTGGCATTAAAAACATTCTGGAAATACAAGCTGAACATCAGAAGGTCGATGCATTCAGGAATGAACCGGTATTTTTCTCGTACAACGCAAAAGAACTTGACAGCTTCCTGGCGGAGATTGTGACATTTTATGAGAAACTCGGTAGTAATTGCTACTATAAGGATGTCAAAAACTTTGAAATGATAGAGGTAAGCTTAGACAGGTTGACCGAAGAGTTACAGGGTATTAACAGTCACATTTCACTGCGAACAAGAAACAAAGACACCATCATAACGAAAGAACCCGATGCCCACATTGATTACTTGAGGGCTTCGCACCTAACCAGAAAAAATCTGGAAAAGTCGATAATATTCCTGCAAAATCAGATTGCACAAATAGAAGGGTTCATGCATGGGATAGAAGGCAATTTGTGTCAACACTCCTTTGTATACTCGGGCGTTGCAGCCAGCGTTCTCTTCGATCAAATAACGTATACGTTAAGCAACATTGACATCAGGCTTTTAGATATGACGGATACTGCCGAGCGGATGTTCCGTGAAGGCGTTGACACTATATTCCATTATCAGGTAGGCGAGGCTTTTGCAGAGCCAAAAAGTGAAGAAATGGAAGGTTTAGCGGAAGAAATTGAAAAAAGAACCGTGATTAGAAAATACGGGATCCCGGAACCGGCCTGACAGCGCCAGCCACCTAGTTATCTCGCCACTATTTTCATCAAGCAGGAATTCTGTAGCCCTTTCGTTAAAATGATACAGTAATAACCCACCGCAGACGTCCTTGAGCATTCGGGATTCCCGATAACGCTGTAAATTCACAGGCACTTGTTTAACCGTTGCTTCACATTGAATTTTCAAGCCGGGTATCAATGCTTAACAAAACGAAAAACCGTATGGTTTTAAGAAAAAACAATGATCGAGATATACAAAAAACTACCAAAAACCAATTGTGGCAAGTGTGGAGTGCCTACTTGTATGGCATTTGCTGTCAAGGTGATGAACGCCCGGCAAAAGATGACGGACTGCCCTTTCGTTGCCCAAGAGAACAACGAGCCGATTTCGCAAAAAACAGCCATCACCATGGACGACAACTACGAGCGTGTGAGCAATGAATTGGAAGCCGATGCGAAACGCGTGGATTTCAAAGAAACGGCCGCTGCCGTGGGCGGGTCTTACGAAAAGAAAAACGGTTGCGAGTCCATACACCTTGCCATGTTTAACCGCCCATTTGAAATGCGGCGGGAAGGATTGTTTGAAAATGACGCCTATTGCCATGATTCCTGGTCAAAAATCATTATATACGATTATATTCGCAGGAAAGGTGCTAGACCGTTAAGCGGGGATTGGATTACCTTGGGACACTTTCCCAATACAGCGTCTCATGTAAAGGCATTTCAACGCAGCGCAGAAGAGAAAATAGCGTCAACCTTCAACAAAAATGTGGAAGGTCTTAAGGGTCGCTGCAAGGAAATGGGTGGAAGGGAAGATACGGGCAAGATGAAGGCTGACTACCTTTGCCGTTTTGACCTCCTGCCACGCATCCCCTTGTATCTCTGTTTCTGGGAGGCTGACGACGAGTTTCCGGCCAGTTGCAAACTCTTTCTGGACAGAAACGCCGAGGCCTACATAGACATTGAATACCTTGCGTATCTGGTTGAGCGATTCGTTGAGCTATTTGTTAAAGTGTAAGCAGGACGGCTGAAGGCGCGTCCTTCCGTAAATACCGCTATGGCTAACTTTAAAAAAAACGGAGACAGGTAAACAACTATGGACAAAGCAAAGCTATTTAAGGCCTACGAAGAAATTTATGCCACCAACTTCGGCTTTATGCCCTGTATAGAAAAGTGCGACGGACGTTGCGAGCAAAAACCCTTGTCCGTATTAATGCCCTTCGAGGACGAGTTTATCTTCAAACGTAGCGGCAATCATATCTGCAATGAGACGCTCAATCTGGCTGGTGGTATGTTGGAAATTATCGGCAGTGTGTGCAACTTCACCGACGGCGTAAAATGTTTCATCCACGACCACCGCCCCATTGCGTGCCGCCTGTATCCGTTCTATCCCAGCCTAACCCCTGAAGGTGAATTGGAACTGCTCATCGACGCAACCTGCCCCCTTACCGCCTCATTAATGAAAGACACGCCGTACGTGTCAAACGTTATATCCGCACTAAACAAACTAATACCATTAATCGACAAATCTTACTGGACCATGCTGAACCAGATACCGTCACACCTGTGGGATAGCACGTGCGAGGAAAAGCGCGTATGCATGCTGCCTAACTTTTTAGGGAGAAGTACATGAAGGCAAAAAAAGAAGACCCAGCAAAACGATGATGAACAATTGTAAAAAAGACAATGCGGTGTTCTTTAGCGGGAAGGCCGTGTGATCGGGAATGTTCTGCTTCAGACGGAAATGGAATTTCTCTTATTGAAATAAGCTATACTTAAATTATTTCAAGGGAGGGAAAAATGGAACAAGTAAATGAGAGAAAAAAGTATCTACCGGAGAAACGAGCAGAGATAATGA
>JACVXV010000036.1 GCA_015661205.1 Candidatus Brocadiaceae bacterium | reverse complement strand
GAGCTTCTTCGCTCTACAACAAGCCCGAAGGGCAGTAAGTATATAGCCAGGGGTGAAGCCCCTGGTCAAGAAACAAAAGACAACCAGCCCCGAAGGGGCGACAGAAAAGGACGCACAACATGGCTGGGATGCCTATTTTTACTAAAATTTATTATTGTTTTGATCACGAAAACAAAACGTCCCGCCTCCCCTTCGGGGCTTGTATTATTTTATTATCCTTACAGGGGGCTTCACCCCCCGCTATATCCTGTCGGACTTTCAGGCCTAACTTTGGATTTCCTATGCATCAAAAAGAAGCGCAAGATGCGTGCCAGATGTGTACAAAAATACCGGTGTGGAGTGTAAACAACTTTAGTTGTATGTAGTTACAGAAATATATTTTTATTTTACAAAGTAAAAGGTCATCCAAAAGACAGGAAATAATGTAGGATTTACAGGGTAAGATTGTAAAGATTACAAAAACACCCCATGAAAAATAGCTCAATAATTGCAGATATGGACGCATTGCGGCTAAAACGGAAAAATATTATTGATTTTGATTACAATTATAGGTATATATACACGTAAGTTGCAGAGGCCAAATCTCAGATAGAGATTTAAAGGCGTAAGGGTTTTCTATCGCAATACCAAAGTCAGGAAAAGCTCCCAAAGGCATGAAATCGACATTTACCCCGTGCATATAAACATTATAGGAGTGGAAAAATGGCTGAAGAAAAAAACGTCAATGTTGAGGGTCAATCTTCAAAGAAATCTTCACGGGGTCGCAAGCCGTCCGCGATAAAACCCAAAAAAGAAAGCACGAAATCAGCGGTAAAGGCAAATCCTGCCGATGCGCAACCAGCCGCGACTCTTGCCGGTAAAATCGATTGTATGACCGACGAGGTACGAAACAATCCTATTAAATCTTTTGACAAAAAAGACCGTTCCTCGATTGTCCAGTCTTACGAAAAGCTCATTGCTTACCTGGTGCGTGAAATCAACTGTTCCCGGCAGTAGACCTCCGGTGGATGACATGTGCTTCTCTATCGGGCTTGAACTGTAACCGTTAAAAAACGTTAAATGAACACATCCTTCAAAATTCCCCTCCTGCGAGGGGTGGGTTATCTTATCGCATTACTATTGCATATCGTATAATCATGCTTATTCGCAAACCCGCATAAATAACGTGGAAATTTCTATAAAATGTAATTATTTTGCGAGCGGAGGTGGTTAGGGGTTTCCGTTAATCACTTTTATAAAAATCCCGGTTTTCAAACTACTGATATATTGATTTTTCAGCCTCGCGGTTTCTTCCCGGTAGAGTTTCTTGTAAATTTCTTCCTGCACCGTCTCGTATTCCTGCATCTTTTCGGGCTTAGTGAGTTCTACCTTAAAGATATGATAGCCGATCGGAGATTCCATTATATCGCTAACCTCATTATCCTTTAATTGATAAACCACGTCGCGGAGGTCTTTCCTCAATTCGTTGACTTCTTCAACACTCCACATGCCCCCATTTTCTGCATGTGACCCTTCAGAATATTGTTTTGCAAGCGTTGCAAAATCATCGCCATTTTTGATGTATTTTTGTACCTTCTGTGCTATCGAGAGCGTTTCCTCTTTGTTGTTATTGTGTGCGGAAAATTTAATCATGATGTGGCGCAACTGCACTTCTTTTTTCTGGCGGAACTCATCGATATTTTCGTCGTAGTAACGCCGCATCAGCTTCGGTTGTATTTTAACCTTGCCATGAACGTTTTCCTTCATAATCTTATCTATCATAAAGTCTTCTTTCAGTTCCTGCTTCTTTTCAATGGGATTTATCCCTTGTGATTCGGCAATTTCGTAGTATTTGGATAAGGAACCTACGTTTTTCACGGCATTCTTTACAAAGGCATCAAGCTCTTTTTCCACGTCCTTCATGCCAGCCTCATTGGTGCCGAATAAACGCTGTGCCTCTTTGATTAACACCTTTCTGTCAACCAATTCATCCAGCGTGTTCTTCAATATTTCTTCAACCTTATTGTTAAGCTCGTTGCCCTGATACCGTTCTTGCGCCTCTCTGATCGCGACGGCAGACCGTTTTACAACTTCGTTCTGGGTAATAATATCATCGCCCACAACGGCCCGAATGGCGTTGATGTTGGTTTTCTGGAGTTCATTAGCAACTGCCCCGGAAGCAGACATCCATAAGGCAAAAACGATGGATAGGAAAGCGCTATATGGCAAAGTCCCTGCCTGTTTAACCGATTTTTTTACCATCTATTTTTCTCCCGATTCCGTAAGCACCCTGACAAGGGTTTCTCCAAATTTTTGCGCGGCAGCAGGGCCGCTGGCGGTGACAATATTGCCGTCCCTTTCAACTTCTGCGCCGGTATATACCGCCCCGCACGCCTTGATATCATTAATTGTGGATGAATAGGTTGTGGCCTTTTTATTCTTCAATAAACCCGCCTTTGCCAGGGTTACCGGCGCAATGCAGATGGCGCCAATGGTCTTTTTGGCAGTGTTTGCTTCAGTTGCAATCTTATGGGCGGTGGTATTATCCCAATATTCCATAGAGCCGGAGCCGCCGACAAATACGATTGCATCAAAGTCCGAGACCTTGATCGTGGTGAATAAGATATCAGGCTTTGCCTTTGCGCCCAGCATCCCCGTGCTCTCTTTCAACGAAGAAGAGGCAATCGTAACGGATACCCCGTTTTTTTCCAATATTTCTTTCGGTTTCAATAGCTCTTCATCCCTGAAATTATTCTGAGCAATAATCATTACCGCCTTTTTTCCTTTTGCTGATTGCATACCATTTTCTCCCCAAACGTTAACACATAAGGTTAAAGATAAGATACAAGACGCCAGGATTAAGCCCCGTATTGACAAGGTGTGCCTCATAAATCCTCCTTTCAGGCCTAACTTTGAAATTCCTGTACATTAAATTAGGCCTTCGGCAACTCTTTCGATGTAGGGCGAAGTGCCACTTCGCCCGTGACGAAGCAATCGCTTCGTTCTACAACTTTGGAATTCCTATACGTTAAATTAAGCCATTTCAGCGACTTTTTTATGCTCACACGCAGGGACACGGGCGCCGTGTCCCTACACCAACCCATTCCCATGCCCGGCACGAATGGAAATTCCTATACGCTTAAATCACCTGGCCGGTAGATATATCATACACCCACTGCATATCAGTAGGATTGTATTCAAGGAGCTCTTCTTTGCGAAAGAAGGTGTTAATCTCATTTTCAGCAGCGGCAGGTGAGTCGGAGCCGTGTATCAGATTAAAGCGGTTGCTGACGGCGTAATCGCCGCGGATGGTTCCCGGCTCAGCCCTGGAACCAAAGGTAGCGCCCATCATCTTTCTGACGATATCCACCACGTTTTTGCCTTTTAGCGCCAGGACTATTACGGGTGATGATGATGTGTACCTGACAAGGGGTTCAAAAAAATCCTTACCTTCATGCGCGGCGTAGTGTTTCTTTGCGGCTGATTCCGTGATTTGTATCATCTTCAACCCAATTATTTGGAATCCCTTTTCTTCAAACCGGGAGAGTATCTTTCCCGCCAGCCGGCGTTGTATTGCGTCAGGTTTTAAAATAATTAAAGTCTTTTCCATTATAATTCGTCCTTTATCCTTTTTAGTTTGTCTACGTATAGGCCCCTTACCTTAAGAAAGAAATCATGATAATCGGCAGTCTTGTAGTCCGGAAACGTCCAGGGAAACGTCTCGTATCTGCCTTTCCGGTAGTTTAACGTCACTTCGGCGTAAATGCCGTCACGCAAATAAATGCGATGGGAGAAATCCTTCGTGGAGGCCAGTATCAGCCTGCTTTCATTGATATATCCGGGGTCGATATTGACGGGGCGTTTCACGGGGTATTGCCGTGAAGCGGCAAAGGACACCTCCAGGGCATTGGCCTGCGCCTTAATACCGGCAATCTCGTCGGGCATAATCAACTTTTCCAAACTATAAAACCGCCTTTGAATGCCGTTTCCCATTTCTTCAGTATAATAATCAGTAAACGTGAAGGGAAGTACCGCGCTTTTGAGGTCAATGCAGCCAAAACGGCCTTCCACCTCTTCTTCAATCCGTTGAAGGAGTTCTGGCACGCTCGTTAGTGTTCCGATTATCAAGTTTACCGGTTTTGGTTTAGTAATACTTCCCACAATAGCATATTACTAAGATTAAGGGGCTACGTCAAGCGTAAGCGTGACATCAGTGCAATTATTACTATCGGTGAAATCTCCGGTTCCAAATGTTCTTAGCCGGTCTGATGCCGCGCCGGGATATGGGATTGATATTGCGGCAAACAGGTTCGTTAACTACTGTATTATACTAAGGTTATGAAGGGGGGAAACGTTATTGACACCCTACAGACTGACTGATATACTAGCCCTAACTGGGTTTTAGTCAACATTTCTCGTTTTTTTTGTAATTCTTTGTGCCTCTGTGCCTTTGTGCCTTTGTGTGATTACTTCTCTTATGGGTATAAAAACTTTTCGCTAAAAGTTGGACAGCGTTAAATTTGCCCCAAAGCCTTATACAAAGTGGAATACGAAGCTTCACAAAAAATATTTTTGCTAAAAAGGTAAAAATATTATTGGTAAGAGATTAAAGTTTTGTCGTATAGGAGTGTGTGTGGAAAGCATTATCGTTGGCGTCACGGGCGCAAGCGGCGCAGTTTATGCGCAAAGGCTGTTGCGCTTTCTTTGTAAGAGGGAATACAATATCCATCTGGCGATATCCGACGCCGCGTTTCTGGTTATCAGGCACGAGCTGTTCGTTGATTTAGACCGCCACCAGCCCAATTTCAGGGACTTTCTGGGTTTTTCTGCGGATAATATCACCTATTACCAGAACTCCGACATTGGCGCTACGATTGCCAGCAGCAGATACCCCATCAAGGCGATGGTCATCGTCCCGTGCAGCACTAACACCCTCTGCTCCATTGCATCCGGCATTTCGAACAATCTCATTCAACGAGCTGCGGGCATTACGATTAAAGAGCGGCGGGACCTTGTGGTTGTTCCCCGTGAAACACCGTTGTCCTCCATCCACCTGGAGGCTATGCAACGGCTGTCATCGGCAGGGGCTTGTATATTGCCCGCCATGCCGGGATTTTACCACCGTCCCCAGGCTATAGAGGATCAAGTTGATTTTGTCGTTGCAAAGATATTGGACGTGTTGCGGATACCGCACACCCTCGTTCCCGAGTGGCATAGTGCGGAACTCCTTGGTATCGAAAACAAATAAATCTTATGGACATTGAAGGCTTTCAAAAACTTATTGAAGAGATGTACCTGGAAAAAGACACAAAGCGCGGTTTGGCAAAAACCTTTATGTGGTTTACCGAAGAGGTTGGTGAACTTTCCCGCGCTTTGAGGGAAGATAACCGGGAAGAGCTAAAAAAGGAATTTGCAGACGTGCTTGCCTGGCTCTTTACCCTGGCAAGTTTGTCGGGCATTAGGATGGAAGAAACGCTTAGTAAGTATACGGCAGGCTGTCCCGTCTGCAAACAAATACCCTGCCTATGTGCAGAAAAGGAAGGAAACTCATTATGACAGAAACGCCATATAACCCCGTTCCACCAACGATGGAAGGGCCATTTGTGTATATCAAAAAGAAGAGGGGCGCCGGTTTTTGGGTCGCCGTGGGATTATCCATCTTCTTTTTCTTGTGTTCCGTCTTGCTGTTCACCCTCTTTGTCGGCTCGCTCATGCTGCATAAAGCGGTCACAGCGGGCGCTGATGCCGTTGAAGAAACACCAATTACCGAAAGGGTCATTGAGGGCAGCGGAGATGACAAGGTTGCCATAATATCCATTAAGGGTGTATTGACCAGCGAATCTGCCGAGGGGTTGCTTATGGAAAAGCCCAGCATTGTTGATGTGGTAGAGCAGCATCTCAAGCATGCCGGGAAGGATACCCATGTAAAAGCAATTCTCCTTGAAATAGACAGCCCGGGCGGCGGCATTACAGCCAGCGACATCATCTATAATAATGTTATAAAATTTAAAACGGCCACCAAGAAAAAGGTGGTTGTCTATATGCAGGACGTTGCGGCCTCCGGCGGATATTATATCGCTTCAGCCGCAGACGCCATTGTTGCGCATCCAACCACCATAACGGGGAGTATCGGGGTAATTATGCCGCTGATAAACGTGGCCGGACTTATTAACCGCTATGGCATTGTGGATAATTCTATTACCTCCGGCAATATGAAAGACATCGGTTCTCCGCTGAAACAGATGACCCCGGAAGAAACTGCGATATTGAAAAACATCATTGATGAAATGTACATGCAGTTTGTAACGGTGGTATCTACCGGAAGAAACATGGACGTAGAGGCGGTTAAAAAGATTGCCGATGGCAGGGTATACACGGGAAAGCAGGCGCTGGCGAACGGGCTGGTCGATCAATTAGGCTACCTGGAAGACGCCATTGAGGTGACAAAAAAGATGGCGGGGCTGACCACGGCAAGCATCGTTCGATACGAAAGGCCTTATGGGTTAGCCGACCTATTGGGCATAATTACCGGCGTTATTGCCCGGAAAAGCACGATCAAGCTGGATATCCCCCAATTTCATGAACAGGACAATAGCAAACCCATGTACCTCTGGACCGGCCACTAAGCACGTAGGGCAAGGCTTCAGCCTTGCCTTTGGAACGTAAATGGGGGTGCAATAATCGCGTGTGTATGCAAAAGACCAAAATATTTGGCGGGTTCAAGCCGCGAGCGGGTTCAGGTTTGCAACCTGAATCCCGTGTTTGATAAAATAATACCGCTAAGCCCTCGACAAGAACTTCAAAAGGTTTTCCATAGTGAATTTATTGGGATAATAGCGCCCTATGTGGGTGATGGCGTAATCAACCGTATAAAACGTGGGGTTTAGGCTGCAAACCTGAACCAACCAGAGAACAAAATTATGGAAAAAACACAATTCGCTAATAAGCATAAAGTCCGGAGCGGTGCAAAAAGGAAGCAGGTAGACAAGATATCCCAAGATTTCGCAGATAATGTTAGAAAGGAACTGGGATACCACGTAAAGAAAATTATTCTATTTGGCTCACAGGAGTAGGGTTTCTTGTATTTTTCTACCTTCAAGACAGGAAAAGTAAATACACCCATTAGTTGTATAGGTTGGGTTGAGTAATGCGAAACCCTACAGAACTCCCCAATAGCCATAAACATTTTCAAAATGTCGTACAATCCCAAACGTTCCGGTTCAGGCTACAAGCCTGAACCTGCCGAAAAATCTGTGTAATCTGTGAAATCTGTGGTTTCAAACGTTTTTTATCAATATGAGGTCTTGCCCTGCTAATCCCATGATACGTGTTCGCTTTGCGCCTTCCCCAACGGGTCTTTTACATATCGGCAATGCGCGTATGGCCGTTTTCAACTGGCTTTTCGCAAAACGGCATAACGGCGTCTTTGTCTTGAGAATTGAAGACACCGACGTCGCACGCTCCGAAAAAAGATACACAACCCAACTCATCGAAGACTTGCGCTGGCTCGGCCTTTCCTGGCAGGAAGGTCCCGATGTTGGCGGCAGTTATGCCCCTTATCTCCAATCAGAGCGGATGCATATTTACCACGACGTTTGTAAGAAATTTATCACAGACGGGCTGGCGTACCGGTGTTACTGCACCCCGGAAGCACTGGAAGAACGCAGGCAAATCGCCCGGCTATCAGGCAAACCGCCCCGGTATGACAACCGCTGCCGGGCATTAACGGACAAACAAATACAGGCCTTCGAAGCATCCCAATCGCCATACACCATTCGTTTTAAGGTGCCTGATGAGCAGATTGTATTTGAAGACTTAATACGGGGTACTTGCCGGTTCGACATGAGCCTGGCGGGAGATTTTGTCATTATGCGGTCGGATGCCACGCCATCCTTTCATCTGGCCGTTGCCGTGGACGACACCTTGATGGACATTACGCACGTTATTCGTGGGGAAGACCATTTATCAAACACCCCGTGCCACCTGTTGCTTTTCCATGCCTTGAAGCAGAAACCGCCGCAATTTGCCCATCTATCGCTCACGATGGGCGCAGACCGGAGTTTGTTGAGCAAACGGCACGGCGCATCCTCAATTTCCGAGTATCGCAAGATGGGCTATCTGCCGGAGGCTTTGTTAAATTACATGATGCTGCTGGGGTGGGCGCCAAAGGACAAAAAAGAGAAATTCAATGTGGATGAGGTTGTTGACACCTTTGATATAAGCTCCATGAGCAAGTCGTCCGCCATATTCGACCAGCAGAAATTGGACTGGATAAGCGGTCAATATATGCGGGAGGCCGATATTGAAAGGCTTGCAGACCTGGCAATACCGTATCTCCAGGCAGCAGGTTTTGTTTCTCCTGACCATGGCAACATTGACCGGAACCGTGTAAAATCTATTGTGGATGCAGTAAAGGGCAACATGGCCTGCATGTCCCAAATAGTTCAGGAAACGGATATCTTTTTCAAGGACGCGGTTGTCAGTGAAGACCACATAAAATTTTTATCCTCAGAGACATGCCAATCCATCCTTGAAGCCTTTTATGCGAAGCTGCAAAAGCTGGATTCCGTATCCCCTGATATTTTCAAGGAGATGCTGAAGTCCGTACAAAAAGAAACAAAGGTGGGCGGCAAAGGGCTGTATATGCCCATCCGTATCGCCCTGACCGGCAGAGAACACGGGCCGGAGCTGTACAGCATCGCCAACATCCTGGGTGTCGGCGGTTGCAGGAAAAGGATTGAACAATTTTTTAAGAAAGAACACTATGACATTAAAACTCTATAATTCCCTGACTAAAAAAAAGGAGGTCTTTACGCCTTTACACGAGGGCTTTGTTAGTATGTACGTGTGCGGCCCCACGGTGTACGACCACCCCCATATCGGACACGCCAAAAGCTACGTCAGCTTCGACGTAATCGTTCGCTACCTACGGTATCTGGGCTATAAGGTGCGTTACGTCCAGAACATCACGGACGTCGGGCATTTAACGGACAACGCGGATGCCGGTGAAGATAAAATCCTCAAACGCGCCCAAAGAGAACGCCTTGAACCGGCGGAACTCGTTGAGATTTATACGCGCAGCTACTTTGAAGACATGGACGCGTTGAACAACGTAAGGCCTGATATATCACCCCGCGCAACGGCACACATCCCGGAACAAATTGAACTCGTGGAGAAATTGGTCAGCGAGGGTTTTGCATACCCCTCGAAAGGCTCTGTCTACTTTGACGTGCAGAAGTACAAGGAATACGGAAAACTTTCCGGAAGAAAACAGGAAGAGCTTGAGGCGGGCGCGCGTGTGGAAATTAATCCCGAAAAACGAAATCCTTCTGACTTTGCACTCTGGAAAAAAGCGGAGGCCGGACACATCATGCGGTGGAGAAGTCCGTGGGGAGATGGCTTCCCCGGCTGGCATCTCGAATGCTCCGCCATGTCGATGAAATACCTGGGGCAGACGTTGGACATTCACGGAGGCGGGCTGGAAAACATCTTCCCTCATCATGAGTGTGAGATCGCCCAGAGCGAGGCCGCCAATAAACAAGCCTTTGTGCGATACTGGCTTCACAACAACATGGTTACCGTAAACGGCCAAAAAATGGGGAAGTCGCTGGGCAACTTCGTCACCCTGAAGGACGCCTTTAGAAAATATCACCCCACAACCATACGGTTTTTTATCCTTACCACACACTATCGCAGTCCCCTTGATTTCAGCAATGAAGCGCTGGACGCGGCGGATAAGGGGCTGGAACGGCTGCACAATGCCGTTGAACTCCTGAGAGAACGGCTAAACAATGCAAAGGACGGTGAGACTCCTCCCCATATCATTGAAAAACTAGCGCAATACAAAAAGGCATTTCTGGAGGCAATGGATGAGGATTTTAACACCTCCGGCGCTATCGCCGTGCTGTTTGACCTGTCAAAAGACGTCAATTCCCTGCTAAGCGACGGACAAGAGGTTGGTAGGAAATGCCTGGAGGATATTGATACCTTTTACCGGCAACTGGGCGGCGACATCCTCGGCATCATACCAAAGGCCTTTGAATCCCGGCAAAAGGAAGAGTCAGACGCGTTGGGAAACGTTATGAACGTGGTCATCAATACCCGCACCGAACTGCGCAAGGCGAAACAATGGCAGTTGTCGGACTTTATTCGCAATAAACTCCTGGAAATAGGCTTTGTCCTTGACGACAGACCGGACGGCACAACATGGAAAAAAACAAAGTGATCACCCTGGAACAGGTTAAAAACCACCCGGACGTCATGGTGTACATTAGAAAAGCGAACGAATTTCTGGGCGTAGTAGGCTATACGGAACATGGGGAGCGGCACGCGAATTACGTGTCGAAAAATGCGCGCAAAATGCTCCAGACGCTTGGATATGATGCACACACTTGTGAACTTGCCGCCATTGCCGGATACATCCACGACGTCGGTAACGTGATCAGCCGGCATACACATCCTACCGCAGGCGCTTGCCTGGCGGGACAATTTTTAAAGGAGATGGGGATGCCGGTGGAAGACCGCGTTACGATCATGAGCGCGATTGGGAACCATGATGAAGGCGCCTGCGACGTGGTAAGCCCGGTAGCGGCAGCGCTTGTCCTGGCGGACAAGTCGGACGTCCATCGCTCGCGGGTGCGCACCACAAAAGAGATTGCATTTGACATTCACGACCGCGTCAACTACGCGGTGACAAAGTCAGAGCTTCACATGGACGCCCAAAGAAAGGTAATCACCCTGAAACTCGATATCGATAGAACGATTTCCGACATCGTGGAATATTTCGAGATATTTACCGCCCGCATGGTCGCATGCCGCCGCTCCGCAAAACTCCTGGGTTGCATGTTGGAGGTGGACGTAAACGGATCGTCGTAGTGACCCGGTTGTGTCATTTTCGATGGCAACCAAAACGAGGCTGGGTAACGTCTGATGGTTTGCAATGTTTGAATGAAGCGTGGCAAACCCTTCGCAGGTGTGGTCTATCCGGAATTGTTCGAGTATTTTTGCTGAGTCATCAGTAATATGGATATCATGATGATCATCAGCCCAGTCAATGCCAACATAAATTCCAGAGAAGCGAGCTATTTCTGTTACCCGTTGATAGCCTTATATGGACTTTTTTCAGAACATTCTATTGATCATACGGTTGCAGAAATAAGCAGAAGGTAGGAGTTGGGTTTCGCTTTACTCAACCCAACCTACGTGCCTGTTGTTTATTATTGCAATTAAGCGCTAGTTCCGTTAGGAACGAAATATCGGTAGAAGACAAACAGAGAATCCGTGTTAGTTCGCTAAAAGTCGGACAGCGTTAAAATTTACCCCAAAGCCTTATACAAAGCGGAATATGAAGCTTCACAAAAAATATTTTTGCTGAAAATGCAGGACATAAAATGCAATTCTTCAAAATTGAATTTTACCTATATCATGCCTACGACATTTGTGTTTGTATACGGTTAATTTTCTACCGATATTTTGTCCCTACGGGACGTTTAAAAAAAGTGATGCAAATTGGATTTTAAACATGTTGGGTATTTAGTGTATTTAAAGTTACCGTTAAAATCCAAAACTCGAAACCTGAAACTTTTTATACGAGGAATAACGTGGAAAACAGCCTGATACTTGTTCATACAGGAAATGGAAAAGGAAAAACTACGGCGGCGCTCGGTATAGGCCTGCGAGCGGTGGGGCATGGCATGAAGGTGCTGATGCTTCAATTTATCAAGGGGACGTGGCATACGGGTGAACTGGATGCCGTCAAGCGGCTGCACCCGGATTTCAAAATCACCCAGCTTGGACAGGGCTTTATTAAATCACAGAAAGGTGAGTGGTCTGAGGCCGTTCTCGAAAATGCCCGAACGTCCTGGAACCTTACAAAACAGGAAATCGCCTCGGACGCTTACGATATGATAATCCTTGACGAGATCAACAATATGATCGACTATGGCCTTATTGACGTTGAAGAAGCAATTGCGGTATTGAAGGAAAGGCCGAAGAGATTAAGCATAATCCTTACCGGCCGCAATGCCCACCCGAAGATCATTGAGATGGCCGACCTGGTCACTGAAATGAAGGAGATAAAGCACCCGTACAAAAAAGGGATAAAGGCCCAAAAGGGGATTGAATTCTAAAGAATTAAATTCCGTTGAATGCCTTGAAAATGTTGATAAAATACACGTACGCCGTAAGACGTCAAAATGGAGTGCTTTTCGTGGTTCAAACCCTCCAGGTTACGGTTTTGCTGCGTTATACCGATTGTAGCAAATTTAATATTAATCACCATTTTAGGAGTTATGTTCATGTCTCAGAAACAATGGAGCAATCCACCGGCAATGCAGATCGATTTGGCAAAATCATATAGCGCGACGCTTGAAACCAGCAAAGGCATGATTGTCATCAAGATGAGTCCGGAGCATGCGCCCAAAACGGTCAATAATTTTGTTTTTCTCGCAAAAGAGGGGTTTTACGATGGCATAACGTTTCATCGCGTTATCAGCAATTTTATGATCCAGTGCGGCGACCCAACGGGCACGGGCAGAGGCGGCCCCGGCTACCGGTTTGAGGATGAAACGAAAGGGAATCCATTGACCCACGACACGTGCGTGCTTTCTATGGCCAACGCGGGTCCCAACACCAACGGGAGCCAATTTTTCATCACCCACTCGCCACAGTCGCACCTGAATGGGAAGCACACGGTATTTGGCAAGGTAACCGTCGGCCAGGACGTTGTAAACGCTATCCGGCAGGGCGATACACTGACAAAGGTGACTATTAGTGAGGGTTAAGGTGTGCGGTATTACCAATGGAGAAGACGCACAAGCCGCCATTGAATCGGGCGCGGATGCACTGGGATTTGTCTTTGCCAAAAGCCCGCGTCAGGTGACGAAGGAGCTGGCGAGGGACATCATAAAAAAACTGCCGCCTTTTGTTTCGTTTGTGGGGGTATTTGTTGATGAAAGGGTAGAATCCATCCGGGAGATATGCAACTTTTGCCATATAGGAACCGTCCAACTTCACGGCAATGAACCCCCGTCTTGTTTAAATCATCTGGAAGGATACAAGATAATCAAGGCATTCCGGGTCAAAGAAGAAGGCGACCTTAAGCAGTTGGGCGATTACCAGCCGCACGCCTTTTTATTGGACAGCTACGTCAAAGGCGTTATGGGGGGAACGGGGGTTCCTTTTAAATGGGACATCGCCGCGGTAGCGCATAAATATGGGGCTATTATCTTGTCCGGCGGGTTGACGCCTGACAACGTCGGAGACGCCATCCGGACGGTGAAACCATACGCCGTGGACGTCTCCTCCGGCGTAGAATCTTCACCCGGCAAGAAAGACAAGCGGTTGATGGAACGTTTTATTGGGAACGCGAAGGGGAGGGTTGGTTTCTAGTTTGGGATTTCGAGTTTCGAGTTTCGGATTTCGAGTTTCGTGTCTTGCCGTTTAAGAATGGGAGGATGAAAATGAGTACCGGTGTTTGTGTTGCCGTGATGGTGTACGTGTCTTTGGGTTTTTGCGTGAACGTTTATGCGCAGGGGAAGAAGCGTGCGGAAGGTTCCGTTAATAAAACCATTCAGGGGCCGGGCGGCAAAGGTTCTGCCCAAATCAAAGGCGAGAGGGAAGTGAAGGGAAATACGGCAAGCAGCGAGGCATCCATTACCGGTTCACAGGGCAGGTCCGTTAGCGCATCAAGTAGTTCTACGATAGAGGGTAATACGGCAACGGGGCAGGCAACCGTAGCCGGTCCGCAGGGAAAACAGACAAATCTATCCGGCGTGGCCACCAAAGAAGGCGACACGGTGAATGCCTCCGGAGCGGCAACAGGGCCGGGTGGAAAAACCGTTTCGGGTAGTGGAAGCGTGACGAAGGAGGGCGATACGGTAACGGCGTCGGGAACCTTATCCGGTCCGCAGGGTAATAACGTTACGGTAAGTGGAACGGGCAATAAGGAAGATGGTTTAATAACGGTAGAAACCGGGAAGGGGACAACCACCGGAACTTGGGATACTGAATCAGCAACGGTTACCGGCTCAAAAGGGAAAAGCAAGACGTTGAGAAGGCGGTAATAGAGGCGTTTTTACCGCATTTAATACTGTTATGGTTAGTTTTACACCATCGAATGGGCAAACCATATAGACATTGACCCGGAGTTTTTATATGAAAATAGCATTAAAAAAGAAAATGAACAAATTGTTAATTGCACCGCGGAATAAATTATGCATCAAGACTTTTTAAGAAAAATACCGTCGGTTAATGAACTGCTGGAATCGCCGGAAATATCCGGATTTTTGGGGTCTCACCCGCGCCCGATCGTCGCGGAGGCGATTCGGGTGGCGCTGGATGACCTTCGGAGATTGCTGGTTGGTGAAGGAAACAAAGGCCGGCAAACGGAACGTCTGGACGCATCCACCGGAGGCAATAGCAAGGACGAAAAACCAGCAACGCCACTACCGGTAGATTTGACCCCGCAGGCCATTTCCCTGCTCGTGCGGGACAAGCTGCAACACTCGTTTTCCGGCATCGAACACGCCGTTAACGCAACGGGAATTATCCTTCATACGGGTCTCGGCAGGGCGCCTCTTGCAACTGAGGCCGCGCAAAGGGTACAAAACGTCTTGCAGGGATTCTGCACCCTTGAAATCGAAAAGGACACGGGGAAAAGGGGCATGCGCTACGATACCGTTGAACGGCTCGTTTGCATGCTCACCGGCGCCGAGGCCGCGCTTGCCGTTAATAACAATGCCGCCGCCGTTATGCTGGCGCTTGATACCCTGGCAAAGGGCAGGGAGGTGATTGTTTCCCGTTCACAGCTTGTTGAAATCGGCGGCTCGTTCCGGATGCCGGACGTTATGGCCAAAAGCGGGGCGATACTGGTAGAGGTGGGGACTACGAATAAAACGTATCCTGACGACTACCGGCGCGCCGTTACTGAACGCACGGGTCTTATTTTAAAGGTGCACCAAAGCAATTTCAAGATCGTCGGATTTACGGATACCGTTGATGTAAAAGAGTTGGCCGCGCTGGGTCAGGCCGTGAATATTCCCGTGATGTACGACCTGGGCAGCGGGGCGCTCATCGACCTTCAACGCTATGGGCTACCGCACGAACCAACGGTGCAGGAGAGTATCAGGGACGGGGCGGACGTCGTTACCTTTAGCACGGACAAGTTGCTGGGCGGACCGCAGGGCGGCATTATCGCAGGCAAAAAGAAGTGGATCGGCCTGATGGAAAAGAACCCCCTTTTACGCGCGCTTCGCGTGGGGAAATTGACCATAGCAGCGATGGAAGCTACGCTGCGGCTCTATCTGGACGGAGACCACGCCGTAAGCAAAATACCCGTTCTGAAGATGATTGTTTCTTCTTTGGAAACCATTGACGAAAGATGTAAGAGGGTGGTGTCCAGGCTGAGCGCCCCGGCAAGAGATTGCCTGAATAGCTCAATCACCGACGGTTTTTCGGAGATGGGCGGAGGCTCGCTCCCCGGCGAAAGGATTCCAACCAGGCTCGTGGTACTCCATGCGAAGAAAATGCCTGCCCTTGCATTGGCTGCGCGATTACGGGATAATACCCCGCCGATATTTACCAGGATTGAACAAGACCGCGTCTGTCTCGACATGCGCACCGTGTATAATGACGCGGAGGTTGATATGATTGTTACGGCATTAGAAAGGATTTGTACCATTGAATATTCATGAAATTAAAACCCGCGTCCGGTATCAGGAAACAGACCAGATGGGCGTTGTTTACTATGCAAACTTCTTTGTCTACTTTGAGATGGGTCGCACGGAATTTCTCAGGCAGATGGGTATGCCCTATTCTGAAATGGAGAAGGCGCAGATGTTTTTCCCCGTCACCGAAACCTACTGCAAATTCCGCTCGCCTGCGCTTTACGACGACGTCCTCATCATCCAGACCTGGATTTCCGAATTGAAACACGCTACGGTGGAATTTAGTTACAAAATTATACGCGAGGAGGACCAGAGACTCGTCGCGGAAGGGTTTTCCAAACTCGCCTGCCTCAACGCCAGCCGAAGGCCTACCTCACTGCCGGAAAAGTTGAAGAACCTTTTATTGTAAAAAACGCTATTTTAAACCACGGAAAATGTGAGTAGCGCAGGCTCTGCGTTCTCTGCGGTAATATCATGCCTGGTGGCACAGGCATCTTGCCTGTGCTTTTATGTGTTCAAACACGGGGACACGGGCGCCGTGTCCCTACATTAACGGCTGGCCAGTTCAACCTACAAGATTGAACCGGCAGGCTGGAAGCCTGCGCTACCGCACTAGCTCTAAATCCCTTGCAATGTCCTGAGCCTCCTGATGCCGTGCCTGCTGTAAACTGCGGTCTATTATCCAGACGGCGCTTTCCTCTTTCCGGTTCTCTGCGCTGCCCATTTTCGGCATGATATCATTCCGAAGCTGATTAGCGGCGTCTGCATGTTTACCCGCTTCTACGTTTGCTATCACGCTGTTGAGCTTGTTTAACAGCATGTTCTGCATGTCGCCGTTTTTGAACGCGTTGCCGTCCAATGCGGCTATCGCCGCCGCCATTTCCTGCAAGGCAGTTATCGCCGCTGTTTGATCGGTAAAGACCTGTATTTGGATTGCGCACGGCTCGCTATCGAGGTTGCCATCGCTCACAACAAGCTGCGCTATGTATGCGCCGGCGCGGTCAGGAACAAAGCTTGTTACCCTTGCCGACGAATCTGCCGGTGTAGACAGGCTTCCATCGGGAAGCGACGAAAGTGACCAGCGGTAATGCAACACATCACCGTTCGCATCCGTTCCATCGCCTGACAAAATTACGGTATCTCCCACCTTCACGGCCAGGCTCTTCCAGGCATTCGCCGTCGGCCTTACGTTTCCAAAACTGACGGACACCGTATCGGATGCATGATGGGATTGCCCATCGGTTGCCGTCAATTGTATAATATAGTCGCCCGGCGCATCTGCCACAAATGCAGGTCTGGCTGTACGTGCGTCCTCAAGTGAGGCCGCGCTTTTGGCGGGTCTTGAGACGAACATCCATTGATAGGCAATGGAATCGCCGTCAGGATCATAGCTTTGAGAGCTATCCAGCACTACCCGTGTCCCTGCCTCACGTATTGACTGATCGCTACCCGCGTGTGCAACCGGCGCCGTATCTTGTGTGCTGATGATAACGGTATCCGGCTCACTAGCGGCGCCCAGAACATCCTTAACCACCAGTTGTAATTTACAGTTACCATGTCTGCCCAGGGTAAACGTTGGACTGGCAGACTTTGGATTAGACAATTTACTTCTCTTCCCCGACGGCAACGAAACAAAGCTCCATTCATACGTCAACGGTACGTTTTCTTCCGCGCTAAAGCTTCTGCTGCCATCAAGCGTTATCACGCTACCCCTGCGCGCCAACTGGTCAATTCCTGCATCAGCAACCGCCGCCTTTAGCGTCTTTTTGAGGATAATCGTGTCATTAACAACCGCGGACTCTCCGGCGGTATTTTTGATCTTAAAATAGACGGTTTTTGTTCCCTTTCCAGCGCTTAACGTAAAGGAAGGAGCGGCGGTATATGCCGTCCATGCCACATCCGCAAATATTGCCGACTCGCTTGCCATATAGTGCGTGGGACTGCCCTTCGCCGTGTTGTTGAGCGTTACGGTACGGCTCGTCGTCTTTACCGCACCGTTGTTGATCAGTAGCTTGGAGACTACGGGCAATTCCTTAAGGGTAATGTTGTCACTTACCACCGGCGACGAACTCTTGTCATTCTTAACCTTAAAATACACGGTCCTTTCTCCATAAACAAGGCTTAGCGTAATGGACGGAGCTACGCTGTAGGTCTGCCACGCGGCATCCGCAAAGCTTGCAGACTCGCTTGCCATGTAGTGCGTGGGGTTGTCCGTTGCCGTGTTATTGAGCGTCACCGTGCGGTTGGTTGTATCAGCAGCGCCGTTGTTGATCTGAAACGAGGAGACCACGGGAAATTCGTTGAGCGTAATGCTGTACGACGCCGTCGCCGACTCGCCGATGCCGTTCTTGACCTTAAAATACACGGTCTTAACGCCGTCTCCCGTGCTCAACATAAATCCGGGCGACGCAGCGTAGGTCTTCCATGTGGCATCCGTAAAGCTTGAGGACTCGCTTGCCATATAATGCGTGGGATTGCCCGTTACCGTGTTATTGAGCGTTACCGTACTACTGTTCGCCTCAGAAGCGCCGTTGTTAATCCGGAACGTAGACACAACGGGTAATTCCTTGAGTGTAATGCCGTCACTTGCCGCCGCAGATTCACCGTTGTCATTCTTGACCTTAAAATACACGGTCTTTGCGCCGTCTCCCTCGCTCAGGGTAAATGCCGGTGTTGTATGGTACGCCTGCCATGCGGCATCCGTAAAGTTTTCAGACTCGCTTGCTTTGTAATGAGTAGGGCTGCCCGTCGCCGTGTTATTGAGTGTAATCTTGCGGCTTGACGTCTCAGCGGAGCCGTTGTTGGTCTGAAACGAGGAGACAACGGCTAATTCCCTGAGTGTAATGTTGTCGCTTGCCACCCCAGACTCACCGTTGTCGTTTTTAACCTTGAAATATACAGTTTTCACGCCATCTTCCGCGCTCTTCGTTCGGCGCTGCTTTGCAGCGTAGGTTTGTGCGTTTACCAATGTGAAGTCCGGCGCCGTGGAGTAGGTATGCCAACTTACATCGGCAAAGCTTGCAAACTCGCTCGCCATGTAGTGCGTCGGGTTGCCCGTCGCCGTGTTATTGAGCGAAACCGTGCGGCTTGACGTTTCCATTGCGTCGTTGTTTATTTTGAATGTGGTAGCCACGGGTAATTCCTTAAGTATAATTGTGTCACTTGCCGCGCCTGACACGTTCCCTGCCGCGTCCTTATACCATACGTACACCGTTTTAACGCCGTCGCCGTTACTCAGGGTAAACGAGACATTTGCACTGTAGCTCACCGTCGTCGCCACGGTCGTCCAACCGGCGGCGCCGGACGATGGGGTTGTAGACGACTCTGAGGCGTAATAACCGGTCACACCTACCGCATCCGTTGCGATAAGGTTCAGGGTTGCCGTTGTGGAGGTTATTTCTGCTGCGTTACCGTTTATGGTTACCGAACCGCCCGGCGCCGTCGTGTCCGCCGTCGTGAAACTCCACACAACATTGGCCACCATCGCATTGCCCGCCACGTCCTGTACACCGGTCGTTATTGTTACGGTGTACGTCGTGTAGGAAGAGAGGCTTGCCGATAGCGTAAAGATGGCCGTTGTGCCGCTGTACGACACACTCCCGCTGATATTGCTCACGCTGTTACTCACGGTAAACGTCGTGGCGTTCATGGTGGAAGAGTTCATAGACTCGCTGAAGACCGCCGTAATGGTACTGGTTAAGGCAACCCCGGTTGCGCCGGCGACAGGGCTTTTGGAAACAATCGTCGGCGCGGTTGTGTCCAGGATAATGGTATCACTTGCCGCGCCGGATACGTTCCCGTCCACATCCTTATACCACACGTACACCTTTTTCTCTCCATCACTGCCGCTTAAGGTAAACGAGACGTTTGCGCTAAAGCTTGCGGAAGACGTCACTGCCGTCCACCCTGCATCGCCTGACGAAGGGGTTGTAGACGATTCTGAGGCGTAATAACCCGTCACCCCTACCCCATCCGTAGCGGTAAGGTTTAGGGTTACCGTTGTAGAGGCCGTATAGGTGGCGTTGCTGTTTATGGACACCGTTCCGCTTGGCGATGTCGCATCCGTTGTCGTGAAACTCCACGTTGCATTGGACGCCATCGCATTGCCTGCCGCGTCCGTTACTTCCGTCGTTACCGTTACGGTGTACGTCGTGTAAGAAGAAAGCACGGATGATGGCGTAAAGGTAGCCGTCGCGCCACTGTACGATATACTCCCGCCGATATTGGTCACGCCGTTATTCACCGTAAACGTTGAGTTTGTAATGGTTGACGAGTTCATCGGCTCGCTAAATGCCGCCGAAATCGCGCTGGTTAAGGCAACACCGGTTGCGCCGGCGACGGGGTTTTGGGAATTGACCGTTGGCGCGGTTGCGTCCAGGGTGATAGAGTCGCTTGCCGTATTTGACACATTCCCCGCCGCGTCCTTATACCACGCATACATCGTCTTCGTCCCGTCTCCTGAGGCAAGGCTGTAGGAAACGTCCGCACGGTAGCTGGTCGTGGAGGTGGCGGACGTCCAGCCTCCCGCATCTGCAGACGGCGTACTGGAACCGGTCGATGTGTAGTAACCGACAACCCCTGCCGTATCGGTACCCGACAGGTTAAGGGTCGCCGTAGTCGTACCCACAAAAGCCGCATCGCTGTTTATCGTTATTACGCCCGTGGGGGTAGAGGCGTCCAGAGATATCGTATCGTTTACCGCCGTTGACATATTTCCCCGGGCGTCCTTGTACCACACGTACACCTTCTTCTCATCGTTACTACTGCTCAGGGTAAACGAGACATTGGCGCT
This sequence comes from Candidatus Brocadiaceae bacterium, assembly GCA_015661205.1. Taxonomy (GTDB): domain Bacteria; phylum Planctomycetota; class Brocadiia; order Brocadiales; family Brocadiaceae; genus JACVXV01. The sequence goes on along the minus strand of JACVXV010000036.1, from coordinate 13,061 downwards.
GTAGCTTGCCGTTGACGTAACCGACGTCCAGCCGGAATCGTCCGATGACGGGGTAGCAGAGTTCTCTGAGGCATAATAACCGGTCACTTCGACGTTGTCGGTAGCCGTAAGGTTCAGTGTTGCCGCCGTGGATGCCGTATAGGAGGCGTTGCTGTTAATGGTTACCGAACCGCCGCCCGGCGCCGTTGTATCTGCCGTGGTGAAACTCCACACAGCATTAGCCGCCATCGCATTGCCCGCTGCATCTGTTATACCGGTAATTATCGTTACAGTGTACGTCGTGTAAGAAGAAAGGTTGGATGACGGCGTAAAGGTTGCCGTTGTGCCGCTGTATGATACGCTCCCGCTGATATTAATCACGCCGTTATTCACGGTAAAAGTCGTGGTGGTAATGGTGGACGAGTTCATCGACTCGCTGAAGGTCGCCGCAATCGTACTGCTTGCAGATACCCCTGTTGCGCCGTTGGAAGGGCTTTTCGAACTGATCGTCGGCGAGGTTGTGTCGAGGATAATAATGTCTCTTGCCACGCTTGATACGTTTCCGTCCGCATCCTTATACCACACGTAAACCGGCTTCTCTCCATTACTACCGCTCAGGGTAAACGAGACGTTGGCGCTATAGTAGGTTGTGGACGTTACCGCCGTCCACCCGGCATCGCTAAGCGAAGGGGTTGTAGATGACTCTGAGGCATAATAACCCGTCACTCCCGCCCCGTCTGTTGCTTCAAGATTCAGGGTTACGGCAGCAGAGGTCGTATAGGTAGCATCGCTGTTTATCGTCACCAAACCGCTCGGAACGTTCACATCGGCCGTCGTAAAGCTCCACGTAGTATTGGCCGCCATCGCGTTGCCCGCCACATCCGCTGCCCCCGTCGTTATCGTTACCGTGTACGTTGTATTGGAAGATAGATCGGTTGACGGAGCGAAGGTGGCTGTTGTACCACTGTACGATACACTCCCACCGATGTTGCTCGCGCCGTCATTCACGGTAAACGTCGAAGTAGTAATGGTTGACGAGTTCATCGATTCGCTGAAGGTAGCCATAACGTCGCTGATTAAGGCCACCCCCGTAGCGCCGGCGGCAGGACTTTTGGAAATAATCGTTGGCGCGGTTGTGTCCAGGGTAATTGCGTCACTAGCCGCACTTGATACATTCCCTGCCGCATCCTTATACCATACGTACACCGTCTTTGAACCGTTGCTGCTGCTCAGGGTAAACGAGACATTTGCGCTGTAGCCGGTTATCGACGCCACTGTCGTCCAACCGGCAGCACCCGATAACGGGGCAGTAGAGGTCTCTGAGGCATAATAACCCGTCACCCCAACATTATCGGTGGCCGTAAGGTTCAGAGTTACCGCCGTAGAGGTTGTATAGGTGGCGTTGCTGTTTATGGTAGCAGAACCGCCTGGCGACGTCGTATCCGTTGTCGTGAAACTCCACGCAGCATTGGCCGCCAGCGCATTACCCGCTGCGTCCGTTACCCCCGTCGTTATCGTAACGGTGTACGTCGTGTAGGAAGAAAGGTTGGACGCCGGCGTAAAGGTGGCCGTTGTGTTGCTGTATGATACACTTCCGCTGATATTATTTGCGCCATTATTTACCGTAAATGTTGAGGTTGTAATGGAAGACGAGTTCATTGATTCGCTGAAAGTAGCCGTAACCGTACTGGCTAAGGCCACCCCGGTTGCGCCAGCGGCTGGGCTTTTTGAACTGATGGTTGGAGCGGTTGTGTCCAGGGTGATGGAGTCACTCGCCGCGCTTGATACGTTCCCAGCCGCATCCTTAAACCATACGTACACCGTTTTAGCGCCGTCGCCGTTGCTCAGGGTAAACGAGACGTTTGCGCTGTAGTTTGCCGTTGACGTCACGGACGTCCAACCGGCGGCGCCCGATAACGGGGAAGTAGAGGACTCTGATGTGTAATAACCCGCCACCCCAACGTTGTCAGTAGCCGTAAGGTTCAGGGTTGCCGCCGTAGAGGCCGAATAGGTAGCGTTGCTGTTTATGGTTGCCGAACCGCCTGGCGACGTCGCATCCGTCGTCGTGAAACTCCACGAAGCGTTGGCCGCCATCGCATTGCCTGCCGCGTCCGTTACACCCGTTGTCACCGTTACGGTGTACGTCGTGTGGGAAGAAAGGCTGGATAACGGCGTAAAGGTGGCCGTTGTGCCGCCGTACGATACGCTCCCGCTGATATTGCTTGAGCCGTTATTTACGGTAAACGTCGTAGTAGTAACGGTAGACGAGTTCATCGACTCGCTGAAGGTTGCCGTAACCGTGCTGGATAAGGCAACCCCGGTTGCGCCCGCGACCGGGCTTTTTGAACTGATCGTCGGAGCGGTTGTGTCCAGGGTAATGGTATCACTTGCCAAACCCGATACATTTCCGTCCACGTCCTTATACCATACATACACCTTTTTCTCTCCATTACTGCTGCTCAGGGTAAACGAGACGTTTGCGCTGTAGTTGGCTGCGGCGGCCACGGACGTCCATCCTGCATCGCCCGATGAAGGAGTGGTGGACGACTCCGAGGCATAATAACCCGTCACCCCAAGATTATCGGTGGCCGTAAGGTTCAGGGTTACTGCTGTAGAGACCGTATAGGCGGCGTTGCCGTTTATGGTTACCGAGCCGCTGGGCGACGTCGCATCCGCCGCCGTGAAACTCCACGCAGCATTGGCCGCCATCGCATTACCCGCCGCATCCGTGACCCCCGTCGTTACCGTAACGGTGTACGTCGTGTAGGAAGAAAGGCTGGATGACGGCGTAAAGGTGGCCGTTGTACCGCTGTACGACACGCTCCCGCCGATATTGCTTGTGCCGTTATTCACGGTAAACGTTGATGTGGTAATGGTTGACGAGTCCATCGACTCGCTAAAGATCGCCGTAATCGTGCTTGACAGAGACACTCCGTTTGCACCGGACGCTGGACTTTTGGAAATAATCGTCGGCGCAGTTGTGTCCAGTGTGATGGAGTCACTTGCCGCGCCCGATACGTTCCCAGCCGCATCCTTAAACCACACGTATACCGTCTTTACGCCGTTACTGCTGCTCAAGGTAAACGAAACGTTTGCGCTGTAGCCGGTTGAAGACGCCACTGCCGTCCACCCCGCATCACCCGACGAAGGAGTTGTGGATGACTCCGAGGCGTAATATCCCGTCACTCCGACACTGTCGGTGGCCGTGAGGTTCAGGGTTGCCGTTGCAGAGGTCGTATAGGTGGCGTTACTGTTTATAGTCGCCGAACCGGTCGGCGCCGTTGCATCCGTCGTCGTGAAACTCCACGAGGCATTAGCCGCCATCGCATTACCCGCGGCGTCCGTTACGCCCGTCGTTACCGTAACGGTGTACGTCGTGTAGGAAGAAAGGCTGGATGACGGCGTGAAGGTGGCCGTTGCGCCGCTGTACGATACGCTCCCGCTGATATTGCTTGCGCCGTTATTCACGGTAAACGTTGAAGTCGTAATGGTTGACGAGTTCATTGACTCGCTGAAGGTTGCCGTAACCGTGCTGGCTAAGGCCGCACCGGTTGCGCCGGCAGCAGGGCTTTTGGAAATAATCGCCGGCGCGGTTGTGTCCAGGGTAATGGAGTCGCTTGCCGCGCTTGATACGTTCCCCGCCACATCCTTAAACCATACGTACACCGTTTTAGCGCCATCTCCGTTGCTCATGGTAAACGGGACGTTTGCGCTGTAGTTGGTGGTAGAGGTCACCGTCGTCCAGCCGGCAGCGCCCGACAACGGGGGGGGTAGCCGTCTCCGAGGCATAATAACCCGTTACTCCGACACTATCGGCGGCTGTAAGGTTCAGGGTCGCCGACGTAGAGGTACTATAGGTGGCATTGCTGTTTATGGTGGCCGAACCGCCTGGCGCCATCGTGTCCGCCGTCGTGAAACTCCATGCAACATTGGCCTCCATCGCATTGCCTGCCGCGTCCGTAACGCCTGTTGTTACCGTTACGGTGTACGTCGTATAGGAAGAAAGGCCGGATGATGGAGTAAAGGTGGCCGTTGTTCCACTGTACGATACACTCCCGCCGATATTGCTCGCGCCGTTATTCACGGTAAACGTCGTGGTAGTAATGGTGGATGAGTTCATCGACTCGCTGAAGGTTGCCGCAACCGTACTGGCTAAAGCCACACCGGTTGCGCCGGCGGCAGGGCTTTTCGAACTGATCGTCGGCGCCGTCGTATCCAGGGTAATGGAATCACTTGCCGCGCCTGACACGTTCCCAGCCGCATCCTTATACCACACGTACACCGTTTTTGAGTCGTTACTGCTGCTCAAGGTAAACGAGACGTCCGCGCTGTAGTTTGCCGCTGAAGTCACCGACGTCCAGCCCGCGTCAGTCGATAACGGCGCAGTAGAAGACTCTGAGGCGTAATAACCCGTCACACCGGTATTATCCGTAGCCGTAAGGTTCAGGGTTACGGCAGTAGCGGTCGTATAGGCGGCATTGCTGTTTATCGTCACCAGACCGCTCGGCACGTTCGCGTCAGCCGTTGTGAAGCTCCACGTGTTATTGGCCGCCATTGCGTTGCCCGCCGCATCCGCGACCCCCGTCGTTATCGTGACGGTGTACGTTGTATTGGAAGAGAGATTGGTTGACGGGGCAAAGGTGGCTGTTGTGCCGCTGTATGACACACTCCCGGTAATATTGCTCGCGCCGTTATTCACGGTAAATGTCGTGGTGGTAATGGTAGACGAGTTCATCGACTCGCTGAAGATCGCCGTAATAGTGCTGACCAAGGCCACTCCTGTGGCGCCATTAGCAGGACTTTTGGAACTGATCACCGGCGCGGTTGTGTCCAGGGTGATGGAGTCGCTTGCCGCGCTTGATACGTTCCCCGCCGCATCCTTAAACCATACGTACACCGTTTTAGCGCCGTCTCCGTTGCTCAGGGAAAACGAGACGTTTGCGCTGTAACTCGCCGTTGACGTCACCGCCGTCCATCCCGCATCGCCCGATGAAGGGGTTGTGGCTGATTCCGATGCGTAATATCCCGTCACCCCGACGTTGTCGGAGGCCGTAAGGTTCAGGGTTACCGCCGTAGAGGTCGTATAGGCGGCGTTACTGTTTATGGTGGCCAAACCGCCTGGCGACGTCGTATCCGTCGTCGTGAAGCTCCACGAAACATTGGCCGCCATCGCATTGCCCGCCGCGTCCGTGACGCCCGTCATTACCGTTACGGTGTACGTCGTGTAGGAAGAAAGGTTGGATGACGGCGTAAAGGTGGCCGTTGTGCCGCTGTATGATACGTTTCCGCTAATATTGTTCGCGCCGTTGTTCACGGTAAACGTTGAGGTGGTAATGGTTGAGGAATTCATCGACTCGCTAAAGGTCGCTGTAATCGTACTGGTTAAGGCAACCCCGGTTGCGCCGGCGGCTGGGCTTTTTGAATCGATTGTCGGCGCGGTCGTATCCAGGGTAATGGAGTCGCTTGCCGCGCTTGATACATTCCCTGCAACGTCCTTGTACCATACGTACACCGTCTTTGAGCCGTTACTGCTACTTAAGGTAAACGAGACGTTTGCACCGTAGCTTGCCGTTGACGTTACAGCCGTCCAACCCGCGGCGCCCGACGATGGGGTAGTAGCAGTTTCCGAGGCGTAATAACCCGTCACCCCGACGTTGTCGGTGGCCGTAAGGTTCAGGGTTACTGCCGTAGAGATCGCATAGGTGGCGTTGCTGTTTATAGTAGCAGAACCGCTTGGCGCCGTCGTATCCGTTGTCGTGAAACTCCATGAAACATTGGCTGCCATCGCATTACCCGCCGCGTCCGTTACACTCGTCGTTACCGTTGCGGTATACGTTGTGTAGGAAGAAAGGCCGGATGACGGCGTAAAGGTGGCCGTTGTGCCGCTGTAAGATACGCTGCCGCTGATATTGTTCGCGCCGTTATTCACGGTAAATGTCGTGGTGGTAATGGTGGACGAGTTCATCGATTCGCTAAAAGACGCCGTAATTGTACTGGTTAAAGCCACTCCGGTTGTGCCGGCGGCAGGGCTTTTGGAAATAATCGTCGGCGCGGTTGTGTCCAGGGTAATGGAGTCGCTTGCCGCGCTTGATACGTTTCCAGTCGCATCCTTATACCACACGTACACCGTTTTAGCGCCGTCGCCGTTGCTCAGGGTAAACGGGGCGTTTGCGCTGTAGCCGGTCGCCGACGTCACCGTTGTCCAACCGGCAGCGCCCGATAACGGGGCAGTCGCTGTCTCCGAGGCATAATAACCCGTCACCCCAACATTATCGGTGGCCGTAAGGTTCAGGGTTACCGCCGTAGAGGTCGTATAGGTGGCGTTGCTGTTTATGGTTGCCGAACCGCTCGGCGCCGTCGTATCTGCCGTTATGAACCGCCACGTAACATTGGCCGCCATCGCATTACCCGCCGCATCCGTGACGCCCGTCGTTACCGTTACGGTATACGTTGTGTAGGAAGAAAGGCTGGACGACGGTGTAAAGGTGGCTGTTGTGCCGCTGTATGATACACTTCCGCTGATATTGTTTACGCCATTATTCACCGTAAATGTTGATGTTGTAATGGAAGACGCGTTCATTGACTCGCTGAAGGTCGCCGTAATCGTACTGGATAAGGCAACACCGGTTGCGCCTGATGCAGGGCTTTGGGAACTGACCGTCGGCGCCGTTGTGTCCAGGGTGATGGAATCGCTCGCCGCGCTTGATACGTTTCCAGCCGCATCCTTATACCACACGTATACCGTTTTAGCGCCGTCGCCATTGCTCAGGGTAAACGAGACGTTTGCGCTGTAGCTGGTTGTAGCGGTCACCGCCGTCCAGCCTGAAGCGCCCGATAAAGGCGTTGTGGCCGACTCCGAGGCGTAATAATCCGTTACTCCAACCCCATCCGTAGCCGTAAGGTTCAGGGTTGCCGCCGTAGAGGTTACATAGGTGGCGTTACTATTTACGGTTGCCGAGCCGCTCGGCGCCGTCGTATCCGCCGCAGCAGTGCTAAAAGACAGTTCCCTTCCGGTGGACGTCCCGACGCTGTTGTTCGCGGCAATCCGGTAGTAATAAGTCGTGGCGGCAGAAAGTCCGCTTATGCCGATACTTACTGACGCGCTGCTGGTACCGCTCACGCTTTGTGTTGTAGATGTGCCGGTGTATGAGGCGCTTACCGTGCCGTAATTGAACCATGCCGTGGTTGGCAGTCCGTTTGCAGTTACCGTCCCGTTGAGCGTGGCGGAGCTTGACGTTATACCCGTGGCGGTCCCTGTGATGACGGTGGGCGGCAACGATGCAGAGAGATCGCCATCCAGCTTCGAGACAAAGACGTCATAGGCGCCATTATTAAAAGAAGTATCATAGGCGCCGTTCGTCGCCGGGAAACCTGTTGAAGCGGTCTGCCCCGTCACATATACGTTCCCGCCGGCGTCTAATGTGAGCGAGTACCCATCGTCCGTACCAGACCCGCCCAGGTACGTGGATGCCTGAAGGCTTGTTAATCCACTATTCAGTTTAGACACAAAAACATCTTCACCACCATTGTGAGAGGTATTATACGACCCGCTTGTTACCGGAAAGTCTGTTGAATCAGTATACCCCGCCATATAAACGTTCCCGCTGGTGTCGATGGCGAGAGAATAACCATAATCATCATTAGCCCCGCCCAGATACGTGGATGCCTGCAGGTTCGTCAAGCCACCATCCAGATTTGCGACAAAGACATCATAAGTACCGCCATTATAAGTGGTGTCGTATACCCCGCTCGTTATCGGAAAGTCTGTCGAAGCAGTATATCCCATCACATAGATGTTCCCGCTCGTGTCGATGGCAAGGGCTTTGCCATAATCACTGCTGGAGCTACCCAGGAACGTGGATGCCTGCAGGCTCGTCAAGCCACTGTTCAGTTTCGAGATGAAAACATCTTCACTACCATTATAAGAGGTATCATACGATCCGCTTGTCGTCGGAAATCCCCTTGAATCAGTATATCCCGTCACGTAAACGTTCCCGCCGGTGTCGAGCGTGATGGCATAGCCATTATCATCACCCGACCCGCCCAGGTACGTAGATGCCGACAAGCTCGTTAATCCACTATCCAGCTTCGAGACAAAAACATCGTAAAAACCGCCATTATAAGAGCTACTGTATACCCTGCTCGTCGTCGGAAAATCTGTTGAATCAGTATATCCCATTACATAGATGTTTCCGCTGGTATCGATGGCAAGGGCTTTACCATACTCATTATTAGACCCACCCAGAAACGTGGATGCCTGCAGGCTCGTCAATCCATTGTTCAGCTTCGAGACAAAGATATCATAAGAACCACCATTATACGTGGTACTATACGCCCCCCCCGTTGTCGGAAAGTTTGCCGCGTTAGTATACCCCGCCACATAAACGTTCCCACCGGCATCGATAGCAATCGCTCTACCATAATCGCCATCGTAGCCGCCCAGATACGTAGAGGCCAGCAGACTCGTTAACCCACTGTCCAACTTTGAAATAAAGACGTCTGTAGCCATGATAGAATTAAAAGTCGTATCATATGCCCCGCTCGTTGCAGGGAAATCGCTTGAATTGGTAGACCCCGTTACGTAGACGTTCCCGCTGGAGTCGCGGGTGATGGCGTAACCACTATCGTCACCGGCCCCGCCCAGAAACGTGGACGCCAGCAAGGGGTCAATAACAAGGTCTTTGGTTTTGTCGTAGGAGGCAACGGTAAAACCGTAGGTTAGTTTCTGGTTTTGAGCTTCGAGTTTCGGATTTCGGATTTCGGATTTCGGACTTTTGCTTTCTGATTTTGATCTCGAAGCCCTCCCCCGCCCCCTTGCTCCCCTGCTCCCCAGCTTCCCTCCCACTCCAGAACAAGGTACTCAACCGCCACCTCCACCCGCTTTCCTTCAATCTCCTGATAAGCCACCGGTTTTGTGAATTTAACCGGGCCAAGCGCAGTCTCCGCCACCAGTTCACCCTGTTCATTTACCGACAACCCCCTTGCCCCTTTTCCCGCAAAGACATTCCCATCTGAGAAACCGGATTCCACGGTAACACGGCCTGATTCAGGAGATTGCACGCCTTCCAGTTGTATCCGTATCTGTTCCGGATATGCCCCCGGTTTTACCGTAAAGAGTTTTTCCACATTATTTCCATACGCCTTCAGGCTTAAGTCTACACCCTCATATACCTCACCCAGTCCCACAACTTCATACGTCGGTATATTGCTCTTCCATTTCGCCGGATCGTTCCCCTTGAAATAGCTCACGGCAGCTACGGACCGCACCCTACCCTTGATTTCATCCACCTTACCGCCTACCAGACACTCTTTAAGGGCAACACCCCTTATTGGGGTTTGAGGGTTTTGGATTTTAGGAAGATAGGATTCTACGAGAGATTTTGCAAGAACATGGTCCGACGGACAATTGGCGCTATCCGTGTGGAGAAAAGGCATATAGGTGTTTGAGGTAAATCCGGACGCCTTACGGGCAAACGAATCCCGCCCCTTTCCCTCCACCCCTCCGCTCCCCAGCCCCTCAATCCTCCCGCCCCGCTGCTCCCTTGAGTCCTTTCCCACCCTGCCTTCCGGCAAAGAATAAACAATCTCGCCGTCCTTTGTTACGAATACCGTGCCTCCAAGCGTCTTTGCATAGAACCGCACCTGTTCATCCATCTGCCCGTTATTGGCAATGAAAGGCATTTGAAGCTTTTGTGCCTTCTGCATAAATGCGGCCTTATCCGGAGAGGATTTTTCCTGTTCAGAGGGTAAAGGGGATATCCGGGATGTATTATCACTATGGTTTTCTGAAGGGTATACCTGCGCTTCATCCATCCAATATGATGCGCGGGAGGGACTAACACGGCCATCTTTATATTCGCTTATTTCCGGCCTTCCTGTCGCCCATAACACGGCAATAGCGCCTCCTACGGCAAGGACGCCGGCAAGGATAACAAATACAACCGGCAAAACAATTCTATTATTCATAGTGACCCCATTCTAGGTTTTTTTCAATTAGGCCTACGGCAACTGACTTGTATTCACACGCAAGGACACGGGCACCGTGTCCCTACATTGAAATTCCTATACATTCGATGTAGGGCGAAGTGCCGATTCGCCCGCGACGAAGCAATCGCTTCGTTCTACAACTTTAAAATTCCTATACATATAAAGGGTGCAAACGGTACGAATAAATAACCATTTAATACTGGTGCAAAAAGGCTGTCATTGCGGCAGAACCATCGATAATTACTATTGACGATTTTTAATAAATACGATACCTTTCGAGCATGGCTATCATTACCGTCCCTAAAATCCTTCAGGAAAGACTTACCGAAGAGGGCTCCGATGCGCTCGTTGAAATCCTTGACAAGGTCGAGGAATGAAGCGAGGTGCATACGTTCCGGGTGGCCGAAGAACGTTTTGAGAAAAAACCTGAACAAGCCAAGTCTGAGTTGAAAGACGAAATTAACAAGGTTGACAAGCGTCTTGAACAAGTCAAATCTGAGTTGAAAACAGACATAGCCAACGTCAAGGCCGACCTCATCAAATGGATGTTCATCTTCTGGGCAGGCCAGGTAATCACTATTACCGGTATCCTCATCGCCTTCCTCAAAAAATAAGAGTTGCAAGCTGTTATTTCCAGCTTTCCTTTTTTGCCGACTATTTTCTTGACAAAACCATATACCGGGTTTAAGCTTTTACACATGAAAGACCTTTTGACGTACCTTTTACCCAGTTTATTCGTGCTTATTCTCTGCAATAGCCCAACCTTTGCCATAGAAACGGCCCCGCACATCAGCGACCGGGAAATCGTGGAAAGGCTTACACGGCTGGAAGAAGGGCAGGCCGCTCTTCGGGGGGAAATGAAGCAATTCCGCGAGGATATGAATAAACAGTTTGAACGTATTGACGCCCAGTTTAACCGGGTGGATACACAGTTTGGCCGGGTAGACGCCCAATTTAACATGATGGATAAGCAGTTTGACCGTCTCGTCAATATCATGCTTGCCATCATTGGCGTATTTGCATCTATGTGCGGCGGCACGATATGGTTTGCCCTGTGGGACAGGCGTTCCATGATACGCCCCTTTGAGAGTAAGGTCAAAAAAATAGAAGAAGACATTGCAGACAACCGCAACAAGCTACACTCCCTCATTGATACTTTTAAGACACTCAGCAAGACCGATGAAAAAGTCGCCACTATTTTAAAGAAATTCAATCTGCTGTAAGTCGTTGCACCCACCGAAAAACACCCTGAAAAATTCCAAACAGTTGTTTTTTTTTAAAGCCCCTGCAAACCGGACGGTTTCAGATGGTTCGCAACCTCCTGGCTTAATTTGTCGAATATCTCATCCAATTGATTTTTGTCCGGCACGTATTGTACGTTGATAGATTCCAGCATTTGAAACCCACACTCCTTGAGCGCCGATTCCACGTGCCGAACCCCTTGCCCTCCCCACCCATAGGAACCAAATGCCAGGCCGACCCTGTTTTTGGGCGACAGGCCTTTCAGGTAGGTTAAAAACCCGGAGACCGTCGGGAGCATGTTACTGTTCAACGTCGGCGAACCTACACAGACGTATCTTGCGGTAAGGATATCGTTCATGATGTCTGAAATGTGGTTGTACCTGAGATTGAGCACCTTCGCGGGAACCCCATGACGTTCGAAGGCGCACTGGACAGTGGAGGCAATCTTTTCCGTGGATTTCCACATGGTGTCGTAAATAACCAGCGCCTTTGCCTCCGATCTATTGGCAGCCCATTTCTCATATTGCTCCAAAATCAACTTGACGTGTGACCGCCAGATGATTCCGTGTGAAGGAGCAATCGTGTCTATGGGGAATGGCGCTACCGTCGATAAGGCATTTTGAACCATAGTGGAGTATGGCAAAACAATATTGGCATAGTATTTCTTTGCCTCATCAATGGCTATGCCGATGGGGAATTCGTCATCAAACCTTTCGGTTGAGGCAATGTGCTGCCCGAAGGCGTCATTTGAAAAAAGGATGTTATCTTCCTCAAGATAGCCGACCATATTATCAGGCCAGTGAACCATCGGGGTAAGGAAGAATCTCAGGTTTTTCTTGCCCAGATTAACGGACTCGTTTGTCTTGACTACCTTAAATTTCCAATCCGTTTTCTTATAATGGGCCAATAGCCCCTTCTGCCCGTTTGGCGAGGTTATAATGGTTGCATTCTTCGCTATCTCCATAAGGAGCGGCAGACTCCCGGAATGGTCCATTTCCACGTGATTTGAAACGACGTAATCAATCTGCGCCGGATTAACGAGGGATGATATGCGTTGCATCGTTTTTTCAAAGAGGTAGGGGCGCACGGTATCGACAAGGGTGATTTTCTCATCGACGATCAGATATGAGTTGTACGTTGAGCCCCTCTGGGTTGAATAGCCGTGAAAATTCCGCAAATCCCAGTCAATTTCACCAACCCAATAAACCCCTTCTTTCAATTTTACCGGATGCATAATGGTTACTCCTAAAATAGTAATTTGTTTATTAAATGTTGCGGAAAACTGCCGTAGGGAAAACGCCCTCTCATGTAATATTCAGCCGGGATTCTCAAAAAGGCTGGAACACGGCATTTTTTCCCTTTTTTTGTAAAGTGGATTTTACGGCATGATATCCAACTTCGCAACATTGTTCATTATATTATTCACTAACTACGATAACAATTATATTACTGCCTGTCGCTGCATGGTTGCAAATAAAATAACAAAAACACGATGATAGGGAACCTCAGACCAATTAAAAACATTTGGAACCACAGATTACACAGATTTTAGATTATGTCGCTTACGGCGACGGCATTTGTAGCGCCGACCTTCATGGTCGATAATGGCATTAGGAATGCACGCTTCCGCTTGTAGAACGAAGTGGTACTTCGTTCGTTAACCGTATTTTTTTATATGAGAGCGAAGAACCTCTTCTCTCTACAACAGGCCCGAAGGGCTGAAAGCACATAGCCGGGGGTGAAGCCATAGGTGTTAAGTTCAGATATCCTGACCTCGGGGAAATTATTTTGATACCAAATCGTATACCAAGCGCAAATTCGTACCCGGAAAAATGGTTTCCGTGCTGTTTAAT
>JACVXV010000169.1 GCA_015661205.1 Candidatus Brocadiaceae bacterium | reverse complement strand
GCAGCGCATTCGTCTGGTTCGTCAGCCCGGAAACCGCACAGTTCTCATAATTAGTCACGTAGAGGCGCAAACGTAATGCGCCTCTACAAATAAACCACAATACTTGGTTGTGTTTGGCTTTTCCTTGCAAACGTGTTTGGTTTGAAAATATGGGAAAGTTTTGTAATGGTTTAAGGGAGTGGGCGTTATAAACAGCTTGTCACTTACCAAATAACGTAAGGTCTGTTACTTCATGTATCAGAACGCCTACTAATTTCCCTACCAGGTCTTGTGAACCGTTGAAAACAACGATGTGGTTTTGCCGAGTCCGACCCGATAACCTATTCGGGTCTGACTTACTTGCTCCTTCAACGAGGACATCCACTTTCTTGCCGATCATCTTTCTGTTTTCTTCGAGGCTTATCCGTTTCGGCAGCTCCAGTAACTTTATATTTCTCTCTCCTTCATCATTTTTATTCTCTTTAATTTTGGTCGGGGCGACTGGATTCGAACCAGCGACCTCGACGTCCCGAACGTCGCGCTCTAGCCAAACTGAGCCACGCCCCGAACCATTATTGTAATATTTCACCACAAAGACACGAATGACCTGAGAAAGAAATTTACGAATTACAATTTACGATTTATGATTTAAAAATAAGGAATCGATCCCAAATTCTAATTCATAAATCGCAAATTAACTTTGATCTTGTGTCAAATAAAACTTTTACCATTTTATTTTTTAATCCAGCAGGCTGTCAAATAGAATCCTTAATAACTTTATTTTGACTCAAACATTACCTTTTCTACACCAATATTCCCCTCACTATCAAACGCATTGACGATAAGGGTGTAATCACCCGGCGTGAGGTGTTTGGTGGTTATTCGAAAGGATTCTTCCCTGCTGTCGAAGACCCCGTCTACGGGATACGCAGAGGTCCATTCATGACCGTCGATCGTGTACTGAACCTTTATAATATTGCTGTATTCATCCTTTATCGTGCCTGAAATGACATACCTGCCATCCGCTCCCATCGCAGTATTCATAGACTTTATAATCGGCCTTGAATTGTCAATTACTATGGGTTGTATCGTGTTTTCAGCGCTGAGAGCAGTCTCCGGTGGATTATCCGGTTCATCACTGGCAACCAATTTAACCTGATATTTCCCATCAGGCAGACGCAGGGTATCCCATGCATAAGAACCTTTTTTTTGCGTGTTCTTATCGATAACCTTCCATGCCTTTTCATCTTCACCCTTAAAATATATTATCAATTGAAGTGCGTCATTGTTTGGATCTTCTGTATCCCACTGGACATTTTTTTGAGCTACCTGGTGATGCGGTTTTTGGATTGCGGGCGTCTGGGGTTTTGTTTCCGCCTTTCCGTCTGTCTTTACCTCGGGAGGTTTTTGTGATGCAGAAGAAGGTTCTTTTTCTATGGTAAAATTAACTATTTTAGGAGGCTGGTTTTTCGGCAAATACGATAATGACACCATGTTTATTGCAGGTGTCGTATCGGTATTTATTGTTTGTAAGTTAGCTTTAAATTGTATAAAACGCGCAGGGGCGCTTGTTATTTTTTCTCCAGGCGACTGGTAAGGAACTGACCAACGATTCCAGGTGTAATCGGGATTTTCACAGTTTCCAGAACGGGTAGCCAATGTTACGTTAGTGCCTTCAGGTTGTGTAACTTGCCAATAAATACATCCCCAATCCGAGATGGTTGTTGTATCAAGCACGTTAGAAATAAAGGTACCTTCTTTTACAAAAGATGGCAATATCTTATAAACCTTTCCAACATTGCCTGTACCCACATATAATTCATTATTGCCGGTATTTAAGCAGCAAAGCGCCTGTACCTCTTCAACATCCACCACGCTGCTTGAAGTCTCATCTTTGCAAATTTTATACACACCCGGCTTGTTTCCGGTAACCACATACAGGTTATCCTGCGTATCCAGAGATATACCGAGGATAAAGGCCTGACCGACCTCGAATATCTTATGTGCAAGCCCCTCTTTTGTGATTTTGTAAACATAGTTTGGCGCCATGGGAATGCCTGTAGTTTTCGGCGGTACCCCAGTTTCTCTCGATGGAGGTCTTTGCTGCATCATAGTTGCAGGTTGGGCCATTGGTAATTCTTCGGGGAGGTTCAAATCCCAGGCCCTTTCTTCTTTAGAAAAAGGAGTAACAACTCCGGCCTGGGCAACGATCTGGGTAGCTGGAGCCGCGGGTACCTGTACCTGCACACCAGACGCCGTTCCCGCATAAATATTGCCTGACGAATCCATTACAAGACTATGAATTTCACCTTCATTCGCATCGTACAGCACCTGTGCCTCTCCTGAGGAGGTAATCTTATAAACCAAGCCGTTTGGTTCCGTTCCGGCATAAACATTGTTATATTGATCAAGCAGAATATCCAGCAGGTTTGTTTCTGGTGAATCAAAAAATACGGCTGGTATACCGTCAGGCGATATCTTGAACAGTATGCCCTCATTTCCCGTTGCAGCAAAGAGATTTGAATCATTGTCTACTGCCATATCCCATATATAAGCAGCGGGTAAGCTGCAAAACACCACTGCCTCACCCTTGTTGTTTATTTTGTAAATAACACCTCTCGGTGAGGTGCCTGCATAGAGATTGCCGTGTTTATCACAGATAACACTCTGGACGTATAATTCGGGTGACTTGAAGAGTTCTACGGCCTCAGAACCATTCTTTATACAATAAACAGTCCCGGGGTCACCCGTTCCTACAAATACCTGATTCTGTAAATCAGAAGCCATTGACCAGACGAAGGCGCTTTTGATGCCCGTAACGGCCTCTGTTTTGGGCGAAAGCCGTATTTCACCTGTACTGTGGATGGATACATTTTGAGTAACACCTTTGTCGAACTCAGATTCTGTCGATTGAGCCCAGATATTGGTGGTCGTACCATCGGCGCGTGAAACCAGCAACATGAGGAAAAAAAACGTACAAATTTTTACCACGAGAAACCCTTTCATGATTGTTCCTTATTATTTATTTAACCGATACCGGGATGCTTTGATTTCCGTTCAACACATATGAGGTTGGGACACGTGATATTACTTCATCAAAGAGTGGACCAATCCCACTTTGATTGGAAACACTCATAATGGAAAGTATCGAGGTTGGAAGCGATGGGAATCCTTCTCCCTTATAGGTAACTCCTTTTTTGGGTAAGAGGACACGTACCATGAGAGTATTGTTTCTTTCCATGTTTTCTACGTAATGCAAAAGCTGTTCGAAATTCGTGGGCAGGAACTTTCCGGCGGACCTCCCCATGTTCAAGGCCTGACCATACGTGGCATCACAGGCGGTAACATTCAGCGCACTTCCCGGAAGCGTATCTTCCGGTATTTGCATCATTACCGTTTGATAAAAACTCTCCCCCGTAAACGGTTTGATACGCACGTCTACCTGTAATGTGCCGCCAGGCTCAACTTGTTTTTTATTTACCTTAATGGCCTCGATATATGCCGTTTTGCGTGCATCTAACACCTTAATTTTAAGATCGATCCGGTTCACACGTACTTTTTGAAACTGGTTGTTCAGGATCATGGTAAATGGCTGGACTATATGGTTGAGAGGAAACCACGATGGATCGAGTTCGTAAAAGACGTTTTCAATCACCACGGGTTTTTCGTAACCATCGATTTGTACTGAAAGTTTTATGTTTACCGATTTTTCCCCTAATCTCCTTTCAGTCGACAACACAGCGCTTTGAGCTGCCATCAGAACAAGGCTTGGTGTTAGCAGTTTATTATCAATGATCTCAAAATCGTACACAAGGTCCTGTGAACCTTCCACTTCGATACGACAGGGCACCATGCGGGATGATTCACCAAAAGTACCGGCAATCCCTGACCTTCTGTCCTGATGTATTCGACCAACGATTTCTCGCGGAGAAGCCATTTTTACAGAATTTGACTGGCTGGTAAGGATGGCATACACATAAGCGGATGCCATGGGGAGGTCTGCTGTCCCTGTTTGCAAAAACGGATGCCCAAAGGCTAAGACGTTATCGCCCTCTACATACGTCACCGTACCAACAACAGCGGCGCTGAGGTCTCCCTTAACCAGGATCGCAGCCACTGACGCGCCTGGAACGAGTTTGGCCTTTTCTGAAATACTATCCCCTTTTCCGGAAAGGGAATTTACAGAAACGTAGCTTCCCCCTTGTACAGGGTACAATCCGTAAGTATTAAAAAGGGGTTGCATTTTTTGTAAAACTTCGCCGTTAACACCCGATACTACTAAAGGGGCGAGAATCGGCGTAAGCTTCATATTGCTTGAACTCCCCTGTATTAATTCTTGTGACATCAAGGAAGTAACCCGTGAGCCTGGTTCAGGCTCGTTCTGCGGGAAAGACGGCAGTTCCCAATCAACAGAAGTAAGTGAAATGTCTTTCTCCTGTACCGGTATATTGAGCAAGGTGCTTTTCATTTCATTAATCGGAGTAACACCGGCAATAGCCTCTTTTGCAAAGCTCCATCCATAAGCAACTGCGCCGATTAGACGATTATCGATATACACAGGACTGCCGCTCATACCTGCGATAATGCCCGATTTTTCCAAAGGGTCACCCGACATCCTGATCAGGATCATATTGCTCTTTGCTTCCCAGTTTCTCAGGATGCCCAATACCTCAACATTGAACATCTCGACCCGGTCGCCTGTAAAAACGGTTTTGCCATATCCTTTCATGCCGGGCACAATTTCATCAATATTCATGATGTTTTCTGTGGCGAAGATTAACGTCTTACTGGATGAAATGAAGACAGAAAAAAAGCCTAAAATCATGAATAAATAAGGTAATTGACGCTCTTTCAATTTCATGCTGAAACTCTACCAATTTAGCAATTTGTTGTCAAGGTATAAAAGATGTTGAAATGTTGCCCTTTAGCATTTAGACTATGGTTATTATAGTATTACTCTGTAAAAACTTCTTTTTTGGAAAGTTTTTTACCCCCATGTGTCTCCCCTTGCGAAGGGGGGGAAAGAGAGGGGTCTTTTGGTTGCGGCATTGCAGCGCTATGAATACAACCGTACTCAATCTAAAGGATCGAACGCTTTATTGGAGACACATAGAAGCGGCTGCCCAGGCTTTGAAGATGGGTGAACTGGTCGCCTTCCCCACGGAGACGGTGTATGGATTAGGCGCACGGAGAGATGACACAAAAGCCATCGAACAACTCTACGAGGTAAAGAACAGGCCTGAAGAAAAGAGGCTAACCTTGATGATTGCTGATCCCGATGATGTAAAAAAATACGTCGATCATATCTCCGATACAGCAAAGAGATTGATGTCTCTCTTCTGGCCAGGCGCGCTGGCTATTGTTTTCCCTTTAAAAAACGGTTCAGACATGAGCATTCGGCTCCCTGATAATGCCGTGGCAAGGGATTTGATCCGTGCGGTAGAAATACCTATCGTAACTACAAGCGCCAATATCTCAGGACATCCTCCCGCCACAGATGCGCAACAGGTCTTAATGGATCTTGGAGGAAAAATTCACATGATCCTTGATGGCGGCTCGACACGGCTTCGTTCATCTTCCACGGTACTCAAAGTAAAGGATGATACCATGGAGATTATTCGTCATGGCATTATCACAGAGAGTATTATCCGAAGTTGTCTTGAAAATAGTCTGGCAAAAGTGTAATATTTTATAACAATTTAGTATTTTGAACTTTGCAAACAGTTTAGTTTTTTGAAAACATTAGTAGTTGAAAATGCCTCTGTGACAATATGTAGCGGCAATTCATGAATTGCCGCTACATTGTATAATAACCACATTATTACTGGAATTTTTCAAAAAACTAAACTGTTGTCTATTCTTTGTTTCTAAAAAGTTTTTCATGGAAGATATAAATACAATAATGAAGATAGCATTAGCGTCAGATCATCGAGGTTTTGAGTTTAAGAAGCATGTGGCATCCATGCTTACCCAAATGGGACATACGATTACGGATTTTGGCACGACAACGGGCACTGAATCAGTAGATTATCCGGATTACGGATTGAAAGCAGCCAGGTCTGTCGGAACCGGAGAAAGTGACAGAGGGATTCTGATCTGCGGTACTGGAATTGGGATGTCTCTCGTAGCCAACAAGGTGAATGGCGTTCGGGCCGCAGTATGCCATAATCTTTATACCGTGGAAATGAGCCGAAGACACAATGATTCCAACATCTTGTGTATTGGCGCTGATGTGATAGACGAAGAACTTCTTGAACAAAAGGTTAAGCTGTGGCTAGAAACCCCCTTTGAGGGCGGCAGACACGCCCGCCGTGTTGAGAAGATCATGGACGTTGAAGACGACGGCAGCGGGATCTAGTCCAAAGTAATTGTCTGTGCCCCCTTAGGTATTGCAAGCATAAATATTTTCGGGTCGAGTTTACCATTCACAACGATGTTAGAAAAGGCAAGGCTAAAGGTGGTGTCGTATGCAGGCCAGCGAACGTCGATCCTTTGCGGTATCCGGCACTCATTATAAGTTGCATAATTGGCAAACACGGCCTGTAGCCTTATAGAACCATCGGCATTAAACAATTCGCAGCGAAACACCTCACCGTTAACCCTGTCAACCAACAGATTTCCTTTAAGATTCACATCCGCCTTATCCATTTCCAGCATATGAATCAGCCAATAGGCAGGCCAGGTTTCCAAGGTAGGTTTTTCTCCTTCTAAAATTTCCCTGTAATTGAACAGGCTTGCCATATCTCCCGGAAAGATGTTGATGCCAAGCGCCTCGATCCTGTGAAAGGTGTTGCAAGCGCCCGTGTAAACCTTGTTTTCCAGCGGAACATAGAGCCAGAATTTATTCCCATCAGAAGATATATCAAACATCGTTGTGGCAAACTTAGCACCCATTGCCCGCAAACTCTTTGGGTTTTGGTATAGTATCAATCCGGTACAGCGGACGGGACCTTTGAGGTCTGGAGCAGTAAGGGTCATCGCTATGTTTGCGCGAAAGGTGATAAGCCTGGAACTGTTGGAAATGATAGCGTCACGTATTTGCTGTAACGAGAGGTTTTGGGGCTTCCCCTGTATATTCCTTAAAATAGCCGCTGTATCTTCCCAAATCGGTTTCTGCGAAACTGATGTCTTATAGGTCGCACAACCAGATGCGAGAATCGCACAGAGAAAGAAACTGCGCATTACATATATTTTCAACCGTACGTTTGAATTTTGCATTTTATTTCCCCTGAAGTGGGGGTGATATTTGAGAAAGCAAAATACGGTGGAGAAATTGGGACAGATATATTGTCAATGCCGCCTTCTCTTTTTATCCCATAGAATTTTGACATCGTAATCAGTAATCAGGCGGTCGTTGGTGATTATAGGAATCTTCTC
>JACVXV010000035.1 GCA_015661205.1 Candidatus Brocadiaceae bacterium | reverse complement strand
GAAGGCAAGAGATGGTCGTCCTTATGTAGATCTCGAGGCCTCAACGTATATTGTCGGTATCTTAGGCTTAAACGAGTGCTTGCAATTTATGACAGGGAGGGAATTACACGAGGGTGATGATATGATCAAGCAGGGATTGAGGGTCATTTCTCACATGTATATGCGTGTTAAGGAGGCGGGGAAGAAATATAAGTTAAAATTTTCCCTGGAAGAATCTCCGGCAGAAAGTGCCAGCAGGAGACTTGCAAAGGTGGATGTGAGGAATTATCCGGAAGCAGCAGAGATGGTAAAGGGAAGCATCGAAAAAGACGAATACTACTATACCAATAGTGTGCATCTTCGTCCCGATGCCCCAGTAGACATGATTACCAGAATCTTCCTCCAGAGTAAGTTTCACACGATGATTGAGTCGGGCGCCATTATCCATGCCTTTGTAGGCGAGGAGAGGCCGCCGGCGTCAAGCATCATAAATCTGGTAATCAAGACCTTTAAGAACACCCAGGCGGCACAGGTTACGATTTCCCCTGAGTTTACTATTTGCAACGACTGCAAAAAGGTCACGCAGAAGCTTACCGAGGTTTGCGCACACTGCGGTTCCAAAAACGTATACGGCGTCTCAAGGATTGTCGGATACTTTAGCCGCATTAACAACTGGAACAAGTCCAAGATCGGTGAACTGGCAGACAGGCATAAGGGCAACTATACGGTAAGCGATTTTATACCGCAGCCGGAAAAATTTGCCGCAGAACCTTGCGGAACAAAGTGCTGATAATTCGTCACATAAAAAGCCGCTTAAGCCGTGTGAACGGCTTAAGCGGGTAGGGTGGGCATCGCCCACCAATAAACTCCATACGGGCAATTTCACTTGCCCATCCAACTTTCGAGGAAAAAGCGTGGTAATACCAATCAAGGGATTTATCGAAAATAGCCTCATCGAGTGGGAAGGAAAGATTGTTTCCATTGTCTTCCTGCCGACGTGCAACCTTCGGTGTCCTTACTGCCACGCCCCACACCTGATTCAAACACCGAACAACCTGGAATCCATCCCAACCAACGTCGTAATCAATAAAATACGGCAAAACCTCGGATGGCTGGATGGCGTCGTCGTCTCAGGTGGCGAGCCAACATCACACAAGAATCTCGACGCATTTCTGAAGATATTCAAAGACATGGAAATTTTGGTGCGCCTTGATACCAATGGAACTAATCCGCATGTAATTAAGGACCTCATCGACCGGAAGCTGGTGGATTGTGTGGCGATGGACATCAAGTCTCCCCTCCGGCAAGATAAACATGACCTGGTTGCCGGTGTATCGTGCAACATCGAAGACATAAGAAAAAGCATACACATCATCATGGAAAGCGGCATCGACTATGAATTTCGCACTACCGTATGCCCAACCCAGTTGGATGGGGATGACATCGAGGACATCGCTAAAACTATTAAAGGGGCCGGGCGGTATGTTTTACAGTCTTTCAGGCCAAACCACTGTTTAGACGCAGATATGTTAGATGTGCAGCCTTATCCGGTAGAGACCATGAGGGATTTTGCGGCAAACGCACGCAAATACGTCAACTACTGCTGCGTACGCGGCGAGGAAGGCAAGGTTGCGCAAAGGAATTGGTAAGTTTTATTATATTTTGTTCTTTTTGAAGTTCATGAGGGGGGGTGATTGATATGGCAGTAAAGAAGTGCGGGACTTCCGCAAAGACGTCAAAGTGTTCTGATAAGGAAGTAAAGACACCAGCAAAGGCACCGGCAAAGAAAGCAGCAAAGAAATAGTCAGCAGCGTATCTGTTATGAGAAGGTAGAAGAAGTTTATTCATAAGAATTTCGTGGCAATACTATCTTGTATGTCGTATATTTATTGAACCAAATTGGTGTATAACGGAGTGGGGGCGTTTCGGTTCATCGAAACGCCCCTTCTGTTGTACCGCAACGTCGCTTTTTAAATAGGTGCTTTCCCTATGAAACTCAAAAAACTGGAACTATTCGGATTCAAGTCCTTTGCGGAAAAGACGGAAATCACCTTCGAAGACGGGATTACCGTCATCGTAGGGCCGAACGGGTGTGGAAAGAGTAACGTCATCGACGCCATCAAATGGGTACTCGGCGAACAGAGCGTAAAGTCGCTGAGAGGCAACGAAATGGCCGACGTGATCTTTAACGGAACGGAAACACGCCCCTCCCTCGGATATGCAGAGGTCTCCCTCACCATTCAAAACACAAAGGGACTTCTGCCGCTTGAATACTCGGAGGTTTGTATCACCCGCCGTTTGTACACCTCCGGTGAATCCGAATACCTTCTTAACAAACAAATAAGCCGGTTGAAGGACATACGGGAACTTTTTCTGGACACCGGTTTTGGCGCAGACGCCTACTGCGTAATTGAGCAGGGCAACGTAGAGGCGTTGTTGCAGTCAGACATCCACCAGAGGAGAAACTTGTTTGAGGAAGCGGCCGGGATAAGCAAGTTCAAAACACGTAAAAAAGCGGCGTTAAGCAAGCTGGAACACGTTGAGCAAAACCTGCTCCGCGTCGGCGATATCGTCGAAGAGCTGCAGAAACAGTTGCGCTCCATAAAAATCCAGGCATCCAAGGCGCGGCGGTACCAGGAACACGTTGAACAACTTAAAAAATTAAAGGTCGGTATTTCACTAAAGAACTATCGCGACTTTCAGATAAAGATGACGGACGTTATGGGGCTGCTTGCCGATGTGGAGCAGCAAAGCCAGTCAGCAGCGGCCGGTTCCGGTGAACTCGAAATGCAAATACAGGGAATTGAAGCCTCTTTATGGCAACTGGAACAGCAGCTTGCCCAGATGAAGACCGAGAAGCTTTCCCTTGAATCTCATATATCCAAAAATCAGGACCGGGTAAAATACGACCACGAACGCATCCGGGAACTGGAAATACAACGCGAAAAACACACGGAACAGCAGAAGCGCCAGGAATCGCGCATAAACGAGACGAACGCCAGGATTACCGAAACAGTGGAACTCCTCAATGCGTTAGAGCAAGAAATTTTAAAGTATATCGATATGCAGAAGTCGAAAGAGACGGCGCTGAAACAGGTCATCCTCGAATGCGACCTCCTGTACCAGGGCATGGAAGAAAAAAAGTCAGAGGTTATCACCTCCCTCCAAAGGCAATCCAGCCTCCAAAACGAGCTTGGCAGCCTCTCTACCGGGAATGACACCCTGAAAAGCAGAAAGGCGCGGCTTACCAAAAGGCAGGATGAAATCAACTCCGTTACGGACACCCTGACGTTAAAATACGAGGATGCGCTGAAAACAAAAAACACCCTTGATGAAGAATTTACCGGGCTGGACGGAAGATTGTCCGCTTCTAGAGGGCGTATACAGGAACTGGTGAGCATGGCGCGTTCGCTGGATGACCAAATCAATCAGCAGAAGCAATTACAAAGCAGCAAGACCTCCCGCTACGAAGTCCTCATGGATTACGAAACCCGCTCGGAAGGCGTTGAGGCCGGGGCAAAGGCGATTCTGGAGGCATCAAGAAAAGACGGTTCCACGCTCAAGGGTATCCGCGGCATGGTCGCCGACCTCATCAAGGTAGACTTGCAGTACGCACCGGCAATTGAAACGGCCCTGGGCGAACGGGTGCAGTGCATCATCACCGACACGACGGAAGACGCCGTAAATGGACTTGCATTCTTACAACAAAACCAAAAAGGCCATGTCGTATTTCTCCCCTTAGACCGGACGGCAGACCGGACCTCCATTACCGAAGAACTCCTGCAAAAGCCGGACGTTTGCGGTTTTGCAAGCAACCTGGTGAGCGGGCCGGATGAAGTCCGCAAGGCAATCGACAGCCTCTTGAGTGCGACCGTCGTTGTAAAAAACCTCGGCGCCGCTTTATCACTGGATAGCGTTTCCAGGCACGTCCGCCGCGTGACGCTTGAAGGTGAATTGCTTGAACCGGATGGCACGGTCAGCGGCGGCAAAAAGCAGGGGCAGGTGGGCATCATATCCCGTAAGAGTGAATTGACAAAGATCGCCGAAGAGCTGGCTATTATCAAGCAAACCCTTGAAAACCTGGTGGAGAACCGGCAGACCATCCGTGACGAGCTTACCGAACTTGAAGGAGAAACGATCCAGTTGGCAAAGAGGATTGAACAGGTAAAGATGCTGAAGATGTCGAAGGACAACGAACTTGCCCAGAACGAGCAGAAACGGGACGAACTCGACGCGGAGAAAAAAATCAACGAAGACGAGATGCAGGAAATCGACGTGGAACTGGAAAAGGCACACTGCCGCGAAATAGTCCTTCAGGAAGAACTCGGCAAACTCAACGAACAGCACGAACAACTGGAGCAGCAGATCGAAGAGTCATCCTTGCTCGTAAAAGAAAAGGAATTCCTGAAGAAAAACGTCCATGACGAACTCACCACCATAAAGGTTGGGTTTGCCCAAAGAGAAGAAAAGAAAGGCGGGCTGAACAGCAGCCAGAACAAACTTCGCACCGATCTCCGTGAAACGCAGGAGCAGATCGAACACCTAGCTCATGAGATTGAAAATTGCGGGCAAAAAAGACTGGATGCGGAGGCAGAAATTAAAGTGCTGGAACTCCAGGTAGCCGAACTTCAAACGAAAAAGGCCGCGCTCGATGGCTCTCTATCCTCACTTAAAACAGAGCAGGACGACCTTCATGACAAAGCGGAGGAACTCAAGGCAAACCTCGAAGAAAAACGGATCGCGCTAAGGCAGGCGGAACAACGCGTACAAGAACTAAAGCTTAAGGAAAACGAGTATCGTATCCGCATGTCCAACCTGGAAGACCGCGTCCGCGAAGAATACCAAATCAACCTGGCGGAATTGGATGCAGCCACCGGGGAAATTCAGGTAGAGTTGAGCCGTACGCCCGCCGAAGATACCGATACGGCCGGCCAACCGGTCGATTTCTGGGAGGCAGTTGCCCGCGAGATTGAAGAATTGCAGGGAAAGATAGAGCGGTTGGGGAACGTTAACATAGAGGCAATCAAGGAGCAGGACGAACTGGAAATCCGCGAGACCTTCCTCCTGGGACAAAGGGAAGACCTCGATAAATCACAGCAAGCCCTGAGAAACCTGATAGAAAAAATCAATCACACCAGCAGGGAATTGTTTGAAAAAGTGTTCAACGATATCCGCGCGAACTTCCAGATAATGTTCAGAAAATTGTTCGGCGGCGGCAAGGCGGACATCTTGCTTGAGGAAAACGTAGACATCCTTGAGGCGGGTATTGAAATCATAGCACAGCCGCCAAACAAGGAACTCCGTTCCATCACGCTCCTCTCCGGTGGTGAAAAGGTAATGACCACCGTTTCGTTGCTTTTCGCCGTATTCCAGTCCAAGCCCAGCCCCTTCTGCATCCTTGACGAAGTGGACGCCGCCCTTGACGAAAGCAACATCAAGCGGTTCGGCCTCATCGTAAAAGAATTCACCAAAGACACGCAATTCCTCATCATCACCCACAACAAGGTCACCATGAGCGTAGCCGACGTAATGTACGGCATCACCATGCAGGAACCCGGCGTATCGAAGAAGATCGCCGTAAAGTTTGAGGAAATTGAACGTAAGGTTGCGTAAGCTCGCGGCCAGGTAATCGACCTTTCACTCAACCCAGTCAACCAAACAGATTCCGTTCAGCCCAACCTTATATCCTGTCGGCCTTTCAGGCCTGACTCTAGCCGGTTCAGGCTTGTAGCCTGAACCGTAACGTTTTGCGACTTGCAACGTTTCGAAATATACAAGGCATTACCCTGTTCCTTCGCGTCATGCTGGCGTCAAACGTTGCGGTTCAATCTACAAGATTGAACCGGCACAAGTAGCGCAGGCTTCCAGCCTGCGCTACCGAAAAAATCAAAAACCAGGACTATTAACACGGTCATCAAAGATAGCTAAAAAAGGGAACAAAATACATGATAAAAATAAAGGTTCATCCAGAAGATTTTGTCGTCGAAGAGGTGGCCGGCCTTCCGATGCGAAAAAACGGGAACTTCTATGTCTATCGCCTTACAAAGAGGGGTTGGAATACGGTTGACGTTTTAAGAAGGATTTCCCAAACGTCCAACATACCATTTTCAGATATTTCCTACGGCGGCAAGAAGGATAAGCACGCCATTACGTCACAGTATATAACGATTGCACAGCGGAGCGCCGACAGGGCTGCTTTTCCGGTCTCCCCGTCTCCCAAACAAGATGCAAAAGAATTGCCCCATACCCAACAGTCGCCACACCCTCCGTCGCCTGACAGCGAGAAATTGGGCGATGAAAACTATTCGATGAGCCTTGTGGGTCTCATGGACAGGTCTATGGGGTCAGACCTTATCACGGGGAATCGTTTTCAGATTACGGTCAGGGACGTTGCCGATGCCGATTTAACGCCGGCATTACGAGAGATTGAGTGTGTAAAAAACGACGGATACCCGAATTATTTCGACGACCAGCGGTTCGGCAGCTTCGACGCCCGTCAAGGATTTATTGCCGAAAAGATAATCAAAAAGCATTACAACGGCGCGTTGAGGGCGTACTTTTCCAGCATTCATCCGGAAGACAGCAGGGAAGAAAAGGAATACAGGAAATACTTTTATCAAAACTGGGGTAATTGGCAAGCGTGCCTCAAAGGGGCTACGAGCAAGTTTGAAAAAGAGGCATTCAGATATCTTGAAAAGCACTCAAATGGCTTTGTCGCCATTCTCCAAAGAATATCCCACGAGAAGATGGGACTCTTTTTTTCCGCCTACCAATCGCACCTGTGGAACGAGCTTTTAAGGAAGATAATACACGCCCTTACTAATGGCAACCCGACCCACAGAAATCTGCTGCCAACGGGCGCTGGGATACCCAGCGCCGCTCAAGACGGCAACGTTTGCCCTTCCTTAGCTGTTATTTATCCAGATACAAACCAGAACATCCTTCCGGCTCAGGCCGCCGCTCCTCGGAGCGGAGGCGCTCATCTAACATCTTCTAAGGGAATTGCGGGAAGTTATCTTTTTCCCTCTCATGGTGACAATAAAGTAACTGCGTATTTAGGCAGCCTTGTTATTCCCATGCCCGCGTCCAATATCAAGATGCCCGACCCCCTCACCAAAACCCTTTATTCCGAGTTACTCAAGACACACGAAATAAAGCCACACATGTTTAATACAAAAAAGATACGGGATGGCTTTTTCAAGGGTATCGAAAGACGGGCAATGGTCATTCCTGAAGATTTGGTTGTTAATTATACCCAAGACGAGATGTATCCGGACAATAAAAAGGTAACCCTGAATTTCTTTCTGCCGAAAGCTTGTTATGGCACCATGTTTATCAAGAGGATATTTTGTTAGTTCTTTAGGGCTGTAAGTAAAAACTGGCGTATTACTTTTGATTTTCAAGTCGGTCGTTAAAGTTGAAATTTCCCTATACGTAAATTTAATAGGGCAAACAAAATAAAAAACTTGCAATTTTATTTGTTTTTGCTAAATTAACCATCCTGATGGGGAGAGAGATTTCCTGTTATCTAAATAAAAATATCTGTAAACGGCCGGCCATTGCCTTTTGTTGTATATTTCAAAATACCGGCCCAAACATATTTTATGGTAATTCTCTATGCATTTTGACTTCCGGCTATATTGCAGAGCTATGCTTCTACGCACAGCGCAAAGTCTCAGTACCGGCTACTTTCCGGGCAAATGCACTCATTTGCCCAACGGCGCCTCCACCGTCACGTTGTTGTTATTTTTCTTAATACTCCTGCCTTGTTTTTTTTTCTCTTTTAGCGCATTTGCCGGGAACAAGCTGACCATATACTTCTACAATCCGGAAATTAACATCAATAACTTCGCCTCGTTAAAAAAGGAGTTTGACACGTACCTTTCTGCTTACGGCGACTATCAATTGCAGCCTTTCAGCGAGCGGGAAATATTTGAGAAGGTTGCCGTGAGCAAAAACGACGGTATCTTTATTATCTCCAGTTGGCATTACAAAAAATTAAAAGAAACCACGCCCATAGAACCGGTATTAGTGGCAGTCTCCAAGAACAAGTCCACGTGCAGGAAAATACTATCGGCGAAAAAGAACATTAACAATCTCACTTCACTGAAAAACAGCAATATCGCCTCTGCAAGCAGCGAGGATTATACAAGAAATATCATCAAACAAATGCTCGGAGATACCAGCGACGGCATTGTACGTTCCGTTAAGGTTCTCTCGGTTCCGAAGGATATTGATGCGCTGATGTCGGTGGGATTCGGAGTAGCCGAAGCGGCGCTTACTACCGAAAATAGCTTCTCCAAACTGGCCGCGATTAACCAAAAGCAGTACGAAATGCTGAAGCAGTTGTCGGTAAGCGAGGAAACATTGCTCCCCATTGTTGCCGTTCCCAAATACCTTATCAATGAGTGTGAACAGTTGTTAAAGGTGCTTGAAAAAATGGGGATGACTCCCGATGGGAAAAACAGACTGAATATGCTTGGATTTGAGGGATGGAAGGTCTTAAGTGAACAGGAAAAAATAATCTTAGGAAAATGATTACGCAAGCGCTAAAAATAATATTGATGAGAAAAGGCATGATTTATCAGTGTAGGATATTTTATCCTATTCTGGCGGTACTGATATCTCTTTTACTGCAATTGCCTCGTTCGGAACCGTTGTTTGCAGAAACGGCTTCAGGAAAGGTCTTGATTCTCAATTCCGACATGTCGGTTTCCAATTATGCCCTGGCGCACACGGGATTCAAAACGAAAACAGCCGCCATCAGCGGTGAAATAGACCTTGGAAGCAAATGGGTGGACGAATCAAACGTCAGGAAAACCATACACAATGCGAATCCTGACGTTATCTATTGTATCGGTTCCAAGGCGTATCTGCTTGCCTACGAATTTGCTGGGAATAAAAACATCGTATTTTCTTCAATAATAAACTGGCGCCGTTTGCCGATGGGAAAAAACACTTACGGCGTCTCCGTAGAACTACTCCCTAGTATGCAACTGACGCTTTACCGTTATTTCTTTCCAGAAATTAATAAAATAGGTGTTGTTTACAGCAAAGATTACAATAAGGAATGGCTGGAGACGGTTATAAAGAGCGCTAAAGACGTGGGCATTACCATATTCAAAAAATCCATCAGTAAACAGGAAGGCGTTGAATCTGCCCTCAAAGACCTGCTGCCAAAGGTAGACGCGATCTGGCTGGCCCCGGACCCGATTGTAATCTCGAAAATAGAATCGGTAGGAGAAATGTTTAAGCAGTGCGATAGCGCCGGGAAGCCTGTATTTGCCTACAACGAGGCATTTGCCGATCTTGGAGCAACCTTGATTATTTCTGCGGATATCACCACGATGGGAGGGCAGGCTGCCGGGATAGCGCTTGACCTGCTCTCAGAGCAAAAGAGAGACGATAAGGTGCAAACCCCTGCCGGCACCAACGTGATCCTTAATTTAAAACAGGTGGAAAAATACAAAATAAAACTAAACGAAGAGGCTCTGGATTCGGTAAATCAGATTATTAAGTAAAGGGAAATATCATGAGAGAACGGATTCACATAAAAAGAGGCATCCGTTGGAAATTACTCACTACGATGATTGGCTTGATCGTAGGATTGTTGCTCACCTTTACCTTCCTGCAGATTTCAACCCAAAAAGACATCCTGGAAAAGGAACTCGAACGCCGTATCTACCTCATGAAGAAGAACCTTGTCGAGCAGGGGGCATTGCTCTCCGACAATCTGGCACGTCAAACGGAAGAAGGCATTGCATCCTTCAATTTCTCTCACGTCACCGAAATAATTAAAAAGACGGTTAGCGACCACAAAGAATTGAGTTACATTATATTAATGGATTCTTCGTGCGTAGCCTACACGCATACCTTGCAGTCTGAACTTCAGCAAGAAAAGCTTATAGCCGACGAGGATACCTTTGCAGCCGTACAGGAAAAGGCCGTAATTAATGAATATGAGAAGGGCGGCAACCAGTTCATGGAGATGATCGTGCCGCTTAACGTCGGCACGGGGAAATGGGGGGCGCTTCGCCTTGGTTTTTCATTGGACGTGCTGCATAAAGAAATCGAGTTGTCGAATAAAGAAATACGAAAGAAAATTCAAGACATTATTATAAGGTCCGTCATTACCGCCGTTTTGTTTATTATCATCGGCGCCGTAGTTGTCTATATGATATCAACCAAATTATCCAGGCCGCTTATCAGATTGACCGAATCGGCCAGATTGCTGGCAAAGGGGGATTTTGCAATCTCAGCAAATATCAAGGTCAATTCACGGGACGAGGTCGGTATGCTTGCTGAATCATTTACCGAAATGGCAGAAAACCTGAAAACCTCATACGAAAAATTAGAAGAGTATAGCCGGACGCTGGAACAAAAGGTGGAAGAGAGGACGAGTGAACTCCGTGAGGCTAATGAAAAACTCAAGGAACTGGACAAAATAAAGTCAGACTTTTTATCGACGGTTTCACACGAGCTAAGGACACCATTAACTTCTGTGATCGGGTTTACCAAGATTATAAAGAAACGGTTCGAAGAGATTATTGTCCCCCAGATTAAAACTGAAGATGGAAAGACCTTAAAGGCTATGCGGCAGATTGGCGAGAACGTAGGCATCATCATTTCCGAGGGGGAACGGCTTACCTCGTTGATAAACGACGTCCTGGACCTTTCCAAAATTGAGGCAGGCAAGGTTGAGTGGAAGATGGAACCGCTTTTAATGTCTGATATTATTGCGCAGGCAACGGCAGCCACCCATTCCCTCTTTGAGCAAAAGGGACTGAAACTCATAAAGTACGTGGAGGATAACCTGCCGGTGATTAACGGCGATAAGTATCGGTTGATGCAAGTGGTGATAAACCTGATTTCAAATGCGGTGAAGTTTACCGATGAAGGTATTGTTACGTGCGCCGTGAGAAAAACCGGCAACGGCGTAACCGTAAGCGTAATAGACACGGGGAGAGGGATCGCCCCCTCTGACCATGTAAACGTCTTTGAAAAATTTAAGCAGGTTGGCGATACGCTTACCGATAAACCCAGCGGCACAGGGCTTGGACTCCCGATATGCAAGCAAATCATAGCGCATCATGGCGGAAGGATATGGGTTGAAAGTGAACCGGGCAAAGGGAGTACGTTCTCATTTACCATCCCCATTATGACTACGGCAGGTACCGGACAAATCCGTTCTGATATCCCGGCAAATCAGGCACAAGACTACACAACGGCACCTGCCCGACCTTCTGTCAAACACAGAAAAGAGCGTTCTTGTGGTGGACGATGAGGCGCCGATTCTTGAATTTATGAGGCAAGTGCTCGAAACGGAAGGGTATCATGTCGTGGAGGCAAAAGATGGGATTGAGGCGATTTCTATAGCCAAAAAGGAATAGTGTTTTTCAAAATACATTTGATACAGCGGAGGGACAGATGCCAAAAATACTTATCGTTGACGATGAACCCCATATACGGCTTCTTCTGGAGCAAACCCTTGAAGAGCTTGAAGAAAAAGGGGTAACACTGCTGTTGGCGGACAATGGAGAAAGTGCAGTTGAAATCATCAAGAAAGAAAGACCCAACCTGGTGTTGCTCGATATCATGATGCCGAAGCTGAATGGCTTTGACGTGTGCAATAAGGTGAAGCATGAACTGAACATGAAGGACGTCTACATTATCATGCTTACCGCAAAAGGCCAGGAGTTTGATAAAAAGAGGGGTGAACAAGCCGGGGCGGACGTATACATGACCAAGCCATTCAACCCTGACGCAATCGTTGAAATGGTTTCAAATGTTCTGGGGATAAAGTAAATGTTCGTCCGGTTGCGGAAAGAACAAACTTAGTCCCGGTGGCTCTGGGCTTGTAACCGGAACTCCGATTTTACTCTCGTTCCCAAGCGTCGGGGCCGTAAAAAATTCATTAGATAAAACATGGTGTTGCCGGCAGGAGACATACCATGGTGTTTACTCAAAGGAGTCATACTATGTCGAAGAGAAAAATAGTTCCTTTCATCTTTTCCGCAAGTATCATATTTAGCTCTATAGCCTTTTCTGAGGATGCGACAATTCCACTGGGAAAAAATGAAGCGGCCATTGCACCGGAAAAAGAGGATTTGCTCCAAAAGCAAATCGAATGGCTGCAGGCAGAATCTGCGCCCGATGTGTCAATTTCGACAAGGCATCAAACCCCCATAGAGAAGGCGCCTGGTATTGTTACGGTAGTGACGGCGGGGGAGATCAAAAATGCAGGGTACCGCAACTTTGTGGAAATCTTAAGAGCAGTGCCAGGTTTCGAACTTTTAAAGGAGGGTGGCAATGGAAACGAGGTCTGCGCCATGCGAGGTATTCAAAGTTCGAATAAAGTAAGGTTGATGTTAAACGGCCACATGGTAAACGACCCTTTTACCGGCAGTTCTTTTGGACGCTTTGATGATTTTCCGGTAGACAACATAAAACGGGTTGAAATCATTCGTGGTCCCGGTTCCGCTCTCTACGGAGAAAATGCCTTTACCGGGGTTATCAATATTATTACGTTTGATGCAAAAGACGTCGATGGTGTTAGGGTGAGCGGCGGTTATGGGAGTTTTGATACCGAAGACGAAAGTATCGTGTTTGGGAAGACGTATGGGGATGTAGATATCTCCGGTATGGTACGCTATAAACACTCGGACGGTTTTGATGGCACTATTGAAAGCGATCTGGTAACACAGATGGACAAGGGCGTTGCTCCCTTTGGCCTGCCACCAGCCTCACAGGCGCCGGGAGCGGTACAGGATTGGAGACAGGAATATGACATGAACCTGAAAACCGTGTACAAGGATTTCTACGTGGAAGGATTATACATTAATAAAAATCAGGGGATATTTACCAGTCCGCAATACGCCCTAACGGATGAATCTGATTGGGAATTCAATTATGTCTTTGGAGAATTTGGGTATAAAAAGACCTTTGAAGAAAAACTTACGGTAAAGCCACGTCTCTATTACGACCAATTCGACACAAAGTTGGATACCCAATCGCTTCCAGATAGTGTTCATCTTCCTTTGGACACAAATAGGGACGGAAAAATTGACGGAGTGTATACCTATCCTGATGGATTTATCGGTATTGGCAATATACAAGAAAAGATTGCCGGCACGGAGATACCAGTTGATTATGAATTGTTTGACGGGAATATCGCTACGATAGGGTTTGAATATCGTGTAGTCAATCAAACCAACCCACGCTTTTCCTCTAATTTTCATCCGTTAACGCTCGCGCCGTTGGGAGAAATCCAGAACCAAACTGACACGTATAATTTTCAGCAAGATGCGACCCGAAGAATACTGTCTTTTTATTTGCAGGATACCTGGGACGTTAGCGATACTTTAAGCCTTACCATGGGAGTGCGGCATGACGGATACAGCGATTTCGGCACAGCTATCAGCCCACGAACGGGCGTAACATGGAAATTCATGGAGAATGCGGCGCTGAAAGTCCTCTATGGTTCGGCATTTCGTCCTCCGAGCTTTGTAGAGATGTATACCACGAACCAACCGGCTATCCTTGGAAATACAGGTTTGGACCCGGAAGTAATCAAGACGTACGAAGTCGGATTACATTACCGGTTTAATAAGCACGTTACCAGCAGTGTTAATTATTTTTATAATGACATAACGGACCTTATTGTCCTCCGTGGAGTACCCGACAACTCGGGAGCCTTGCTTTATCAGAATTATGGCGATGCCCACGTCCAGGGCGTAGAAATGGAAACCAAGGTAGACATTTGTAAGAACAATTACATATTCATGAATTATTCCTTTCAAAATCCGGAAGATAATCATGGAAATGACATGCCATTCGTTACGCAACACAAGGGCAACTTTGGCGTAAACGCACAATACTGGAAATATGTCAACACCAACCTGAGTACCTTTGTCAGTGGAACGCGTTCACGGGAAATTAGTGACAGCAGGGACGATCTTCCTGCGTACGCCCTGCTCAATCTTTCCGTTATAGGAAAAGAATTTTTTAAGACCATGGAGATTCAGGGATCGGTGTATAACCTGCTTGATAAAGACTACAGTGATCCGGCGCCTACTTCAATACCCGGCGACTTCCCGCGACCGGGAAGGACGTTTTGGGTTGGATTGAAATATCAGTTCTAGACACAGAAAATCTTTTTACTCGTAGCGCAAGGCTTCAGCCTTGCCGCTGTCTGAATACGTACCAGGGGGTTAACTCCCTACTATTGCATTGAAGGTACTATAGGTAAATTTTAGGGCTGACAAAAAAACTTACCATTTAGAAAAGTGTCTCAGACACAAAAGTGTCCTGAGACATTTTGTCTCATGGGGCACTATTTCAGTAAACAACCCCTTCCTGGCTTGCACTATCAAGTCCTGTTGCAATAATTATTTTGCATAATCTACTTTATTTTCTTTATCGCCTCTCCCCCACACAGTTCCTCAATTTCAAGGACGGTTTTATAGAGAGACCGTGTATTTGTTAACCACCTGCACACCAGCCTGTTGCACCTAATATTGACCGCACAAACAAGTATCTTTAACACCATTTTCTTTCTAATTGATTGCGTATTTTGACCACATAAAATAAGCCATGTAAACGTAATATTTCTGACAAATAATGGTATTTTTGCACTTCGGCACTTGCTTTGTATATAGAGCGTATGTTGTCATTCTACATCCTTTGCATGATGGGGCACGGAGATGTTTCTGTCCGCTTGAAAGTGCTGCAATGATAACTTGACGTATAGGAATTTTCATTCTATTTAAGCGGTTTTTGAGCTGGCACGGTTGAAACCGTGCCTACAAAGCGGATGGTAAAAATGGCAGGCACGGATTTATCCATGCCTGGCTTAAATCGAAAAACATTTTTAAAGTGTGTTTTTTAGCAAAGCAATAATTCCACTGTCCGGGGTTGATGACGCCTTCAGATGCATAAGAAGTGTAAGGGGCGTGTCATACCCGTGGTGCTTATTGGGCTGGAGCAATTAGCAGCCTTCATCTTTTGCCGCTTGGAAACATCCCAATGCTGCTCAGGGAGGAATCAGACTTGGGAAAGATATCGATCTACGGACAAGTCCGTCCGTGCTTAAATGCCGGGAAGATACGCGGCCACCGGCCAAAGGCAATCTCGATATCTCTATTTTGTTTCACTACCGTAGAAAATGGCCGTTGTAGCTTTTTTATTGTCGATTTATGGATATTTTTTAAAAACCTTAACCAAAGGAGCTTATCAATGATAAGTTTTTATCAAACACTGCGAAAGGGTTGCTCATGTATGTTTAAGCGAGTGCCTTTATTATCGCACAGTATGTTACTGCTTCTGTTTTGTGTGATTGCGCAGACATGTATCGCACAGGAGGATCCTGATGTGAATGGAATACCCGGCTATAAGGGTATGAATGTGTTGAAGGGGAATTGGAGGCCATTTAATAACAATTCTCCCTGGAACAAAACCATTCCGGCGGGTATTAATGATCATGATGACAGCGAGGAAATTATTAAGGACATGGATCCAAACCACAGGAATATAACCCTCCGCTTTACCAACGAGTCGAACCCGACCCTGCATGTCGTTAGCTCAAGGGCCGCGAAACACCAATATAAATCGAGCAGTAACATCTATCGTTTTACGCATTTTAATCCCCAAAACTGCTGGAATCCGGATGCGCTTGGAAACGATGGAAACGGAGACGACATCACCGACGAGGCGTGGCCATTCATCCCTGGCGTTACCTATCCGGAACCGCCGCCAGACGAACACATGATCATTATTGACAAGTCGGCTGGCGCTAACTATACCGCTTATGAGGTATCCAATGGAAATGCGAATTTAGTGGGTGGCTATGCGCCATGCTCAACCTTCAACATCTGGAACCTGGGTTACCGGGGATATGTATATTATCGACCGCCATGTGGCTCTGGTAATCCTGGTAGTTCGGGTAATCAGTGCGCTACTTGCGATGATTACTGGCACGTGGCTGGAGGTCGTGGTGCCGGGGTGCCTATAATAGGAGGACTGATCCGACCAAAGGAACTTGATAATGCAGTGGGTGCTGTGTTGGCTCCTGGGGATCCTAATTACAATCCGGATGTGGCTTCGGGAGATGGTTTAATCCACCATGCGTTGGCGTTCTGTTATAACTTTAACCGTAACGGTCCTCCCCTGTACCCATTAGCCTATCGGAATGACGGACCGATGGCACCATTATTAGATGATGAAACCAGAAAATATCCGATAGAGGGTATGTTATTCCAACTAAAGCCTAGTTTTGACGAAAGCAATATAAACAATGCTTTTGGACTGGTCATAGTCCATACCCTAAAGACGTACGGTATGGTACTTGTGGACAACGGAAGTGATAATGATACGATGGCCTTGTACCTTCAGAATATGTACACACCCGGCGTCGAAACCAATGTACATTGGTGGGAGCAGAATTATGCAGGCCTTTATGGCAGCATAACCGGTATTAAAGCCAGTGACTTCCGCGTTGTCGATACGGATGCTCTATACGGAGCGGGGCTATTATGGGAGCATGTTGAGCCTTAGCCATAATGAGCGTTAGCTTGCTCCTTAACGCCTCATTCCATGTCCATTTTAAGGTCTGTGCCAACCAGCCGGTTGGTTTGCATTACCGGCAGACGTAACAGTTGTTTTTGCTTTACTAAGGTAGTGACACGAAGTATTGTGTCCCTACCTTCTTTATCCAATCAGAGATTATTCTGATAACAATTTGTTCTTGCAGGCGTATTGAGTCTGTGGCGTGTTTTTCATCAACGCCATTACGGTTATACCCCTTCACCGTAATACGGCAGGAGCTATGTTGCATTCCCGCATCATATTATGCTAAACTTTACTTCACCTCTCATATCTTACAAGGAATATCGAATGCCGACGGATAAGGGATAATTCTCCGGTAACCGCTAATGAACGCCAATGAACGCGAATAAATGCGAAACAAAGAAAAGCATGAGCGTCAATTAATTTACGGTTTGTGTAGGGACACGGTGCCCGTGTCCCTGCGTGTAAGCAAAAAAGTCACCGCCTGAACCTAATTCAATGTATAGGAAATTCAAAGCAATCTTGCTAGCGCGGGGGTTCATCCCCCACTGGGCATGCATACCCAATGCCATTGCCGACCATGAAGGTCGGCGCTACAAATGCCGTCGCCGTAGGCGACATAATTTATGTAGAGCAATTTCAAACGTACGTGTAGTGGCAAGGCGCGCCTTGCCACTACGCTGTTAAAAGCACCAAATGCCTAATTAAATTTGGGCAATAGCGTCCTGTGCAATTGATGGCAAAATCAACCATATAAAACGTGGGGTTCAAGGTATAAATTTGAACCCGCAATAACTAAATTTTACCATGAAAGGGGTTGTAATGTTTACCAGACAAGGAAAGGGCAAGGCGCTTGCCGTGCAGGTAGTTGTTTGTTTACTGGTAGTGTTTCTATCCATAAACCACCTTACCGTGCCGATGGCATCCGGCGATGACTCCGTGGTTGATAACCATATCGGCATTTCGGGTGATGGCTGGAAACCTACCCACGAAGAGGAATTGTCCTCAGACCATTCCATACATGACCTTCTACGCAATAGGATGGGTAAGGATAGGGGAGAACCCCGTTCACGGGATGAGTATCTTCGTTACCATACACAGAGAATGGATAAGAAGGCTGGACTGAAAAATCCACGATATCCGTCATCTGAAGAAGAGGTTATAGGCACGGGTGTTGAAGGCGCACATACTGCGAAACTAACCTGGGCGATAGAGGCGGTGGACGCGCCAAAAGGTTTTGGTTCTGATTCTCCAAGGGCCATGGCCGTCGATGCAGGCAACCATCCCCATATTGTCTATGGAGGTGATCACCTGTATTATGCATACTATGATGGCGCCGCCTGGCATTATGAAACAGCCGACGCATCCTTTAGTGTAGGTGGATGTGCCTCCATAGCGCTAGACACGTCGGCTCATGCCCACATCAGCTATCGTGATAGAGACAACCGCGACCTCAAATACGCCACCAATGTATCCGGGTCATGGGTAACGGCTACGGTGGATAGTTATGGGTGGGTAGGCTTTACAAGCTCGATAGCAATAGACGCCTCTGGTCATGCCCACATCAGCTATTTTGTTTCTACTACCTATGACCTCAAGTATGCAACCAATGCCTCCGGGTCGTGGGTTACAACTACGGTAGACAGTGGATATATTAACTTTGATAACTCCATAGCGGTAGACTCCTCCGGCCACGCGCACATTATCTACGAAGATGGGGGCATGGGAGTCAAGTACGCCACTAATGTATCCGGGTCGTGGATAACGGCTACGGTGGATAGTTCTCTAGATACTGTCAGTGGTTCCATAGCGTTGGACGCCTCAGACCACGCGCACATCAGCTATTATGATTGGACTAACAGAGACCTCAAGTACGCCACTAATAAATCCGGGTCGTGGGTTACGACTACGGTGGACAGTGATGAAGATGTAGGTACGTCTTCATCACTGGCGTTAGACACCACCGGTAGTGTACACATCAGCTATGGTGGTGTTGTTAGCGACAACATTGTCATCAAGTACGCCACCAATGTATCCGGGTCGTGGGTTACGGCTACGGTGAGCAGTAATGAAGACCTATACGGGTATACCTCCCTGGCGTTAGACACAACGGGCCATGCCCACATCGGCTATTTTGAAGAGACCAACGGGGGACTTAAATACGCCACCAATGCCTCCGGCTCGTGGATAACGACGGTAGTAGACAAAAGTAGAGGGGCCGGATGGCATACCTCCCTGGCGCTCGATACCTCCGGCCATGCACACGTCAGCTATCAGGGTTATGGTCACGCCAACTACGACCTCAAGTATGCCACCAATGCATCAGGGTCGTGGGTTACTACTACGGTGGACAGTAGCGGAGATGATATAGAGTATAATTATTATAACTCCATAGCGCTGGATACGTCAGGTCATGCGCATATCAGCTATTGCGCCGGGATCAACTATGCCCTCAGGTATGCCACCAATGCCTCCGGTTCATGGGTAACGACCACGGTGGACAGTGATGGAGACGTAGGCAATACTAGCTCCATAGCGTTAGATGCACCGGGACATGCGTATATCAGCTACCGTGATCGTACCAACGCTGCCCTCAAGTATGCCACGAATGCCTCCGGTTCGTGGGTAACAACTATGGTGGACAGTAGTGAAGACGTAGGCAGCTACACCTCCCTGGCCTTAGACACAAAGGGCAAGGCGCACATCAGCTATAACGATTGGGCTAATACGGCGCTCAAGTACGCCACTAACACCTCCGGCTCGTGGGTAACGACAATGGTGGACAATAGTGGAAGGGTAGGCTATGATACCTCCCTGAAGCTGGACTCAAAGGGCAAGGTACACATCAGCTATAACGATGAGTATAATAGAGACCTTCGGTACGCCACCAACAAATCAGGGCATTGGGTTACGGCTGCGGTAGCAACGGATGGAAACATAGGCTGGTTTACCTCCCTGGCACTGGACGCATCAGACAAGGCGCACATCAGCCACTATGACACTTACTACGGTGACCTCAAATACACCACCAATGTATCCGGGCGGTGGGTAACAACTACGGTGGACAGTAAAGGAGACGTAGGTATGTTTAGCTCCATAGGGCTGGACGCATCGGGCAGGGTTCACATCAGCTATCCCGACGACACCCTTCACGATCTCAAATACGCCACCAGTATCCCTCCATCAACGGCAATAACAAGACCCGCCACGAATATTACAGAGACCTCGGCAAGGCTGAACGCAACGATAAACGCACACCACCTGCCAACACAGGTATGGTTTGAATGGGGAACGACCAACGGAGGTCCCTATTACTACGTATCTCCCAAGAAGGCTTTTAGTGGAGATACAAAACAGAAGTATAGCTATAAAGCGCAGGGATTAATGAAAAAAAGAACGTATTACTACCGCGTGGCGGCGGAAAACGAGGATGGCCTTTCGTATGGTGACGAGGAGTCGTTTGAAACAAAGTAGGGTAGGCATTGCCTACCGTCTATTTCACCGCATTCTCAAGCCACAGCTTGGGAATGCGCCTGTACCAGAAGCCCCTGCTTCATTTTTTCCTGTTATGACAAGCGTCCACGCTTGTCATAACAAAATTCCTTTTTCGTCCCGACAGGGACGTACGATAATAGGCAGACAATTCATTGACTGTTGAGAGAAATAAACAAAAAAAAGTCCCGTAGGGACGGTTGACGGGTTGAAAGATTCCGGCCACCAATACGTCGCCAATGGTATACCAATAATGGGGAATGCACCCATCGAAAGCATAGTGAACGCGAACGGGCGGTACAATCCACCCCCCTTGATCCCCCGCCGGCGGGGGACACGTTGCGTTTAAGCTTGTTGGCAAGCAGATGGCTGGTTTTTGGCTTCTGTACCGGCTAAGAGGGACATTGCCGAAAATTTAATTCGGGTAATAACGCTCTATACAATTGATGGCGGAACAAACGATATAAAATGTGAGGTTCAAGTGAACCCGCAACAACATAGTTTTTACCAGGAAAGGGGTTGTAATGTTTACCAGACAAGGAAGGCGCAAAACGCTTGCCGTGCAGGTAGTCGTTTGTTTACTGGTAGTGTTTCTATCCATAAATCTCCTCACCTTGTCGATGGCGTCTGGTAATGACGCCGTGGTTGATAACCATATCGGTATTCAGGGTGATGACTGGAAACCCACCCACGAAAAGGAATTGCCTCCCCACCATTTTCTGCATGATTCTCTGCGCGAAAGGATGGAAGTAGGGAGAGGGTATCCCCGCTCGCGGGACGAATATCTTCGTTACCGCACGCAGAGAAGGGATAAGAAGGCAGAGCGGGAAAATCCAGGATGTCTGCCATCTGCGGAAGAGGTTACAGGCAAGGGCGTTGAAGGCGCACATACTACAAAAGCGACCTGGGCTATGGAGTATGTGGACACGCCAAAATATTTTTATTTTTTTTCTTCAAGGGACATTGCCGTAGACGCAGGCAACCATCCCCATATTGTCTATGGAGGTGATCACCTGTATTACGCATACCATGATAGCATCACTTGGCATTATGAAACAGCCGATGCATCATTTGATGTAGGCAAGAATGCCTCTTTAGCGCTTGACGCGTCAGGCCATGCCCACATCAGCTATAATGATAATGCCAATCGCGACCTCAAGTACGCCACCAATGCATCCGGGGCATGGGTCACAACTACGGTGGATAGTTATGGGTGGGTTGGCTTTGCAAGCTTCATAGCAATAGATGCCTCTGTCCATGCCCACATCTACTATTCTGATGAAAGTAATGGAAAAACCAAGTATGCTACCAATGCATCCGGGTCGTGGGTTATAACGACGCCAGACGTTCAATGGGGTCCAGGCCCTTTTTCATCCATAACGATAGACTCCTCCGGCCATACGCACGTCGCCTCTGAAGGTTTCAATGAACTCAGGTATACCACCAACGTATCCGGATCATGGGTTGCAACTACGGTGAACAATGGACAGAATATAGGCGGTTGGCCATCCATAGCGGTAGATACCTCAGGCCATCCACACATCAGCTATCTTGATTGGGTGAACGGAGACCTTAAGTATGCCACGAATACATCCGGGGAGTGGGTATTAACTACCCTGGACAGTGAAGAAGATGTAGGATGGTATACATCCCTGGCGTTGGACACGACAGGTAAGGCGCATATCAGTTATTATGACGCATCGAACGCAACCCTCAAATATGCCACCAATGCATCCGGGGCGTGGGTAACGGCTACGGTACGCAGTAATGAAGACATATTATTGTATACCTCTTTGGCGTTAGACACAACGGGTCACGCCCACATCGGCTATTTTGAGGAGACCAACGGTGAGCTTAAATACGCCACCAATACCTCCGGCTCGTGGATAACGGAGACGGTGGACAATAGTATATGGGCAGGCGGACGTAACTCCCTGGCGTTAGATGCTGCCGGTTATGCCCACATCAGCTATAAGATGGGGTATGGCCTTTTAGCCAATCTTAAGTATACCACCAATGCCTCAGGTTCCTGGGTTACTACCACGGTAGACGGTAGCGGAACGGTATGGTATGGTAACTCCATAGCGCTGGATGCGTCGGGTCATGCGCATATCAGCTATTGTGACAAAATGGACCTCAAATATGCCACCAACGCCTCCGGCTCGTGGGTAACAACCACGGTGGACAGCGATGGAGACACAGGCATGTTTAACTCCATAGCGATAGATACATCAGGCCATGCGCATATCAGCTATTTTGATTCAATCAATTATTACCTTAAGTATGCCACCAATGCCTCCGGCTCGTGGGTAGTAACCATCGCGGACAGTGTTGGCGCGGGCGCGTTTACCTCCCTTGCGTTAGACACAAATGGCAAGGCGCACATCAGCTATCTTTACGCATATACCGCTGACCTTAAATACGCCACGAATGCCTCCAGGGCGTGGGTAATAACGATGGTAGACAATAATGGAAAGGTAGGCTTTGATACCTCCATAAAGCTGGACTCAAAGGGCAAGGTGCACATCAGCTATAACGATGAGTGGAATAT
>JACVXV010000168.1 GCA_015661205.1 Candidatus Brocadiaceae bacterium | reverse complement strand
GCTTGCATTTAAAATATTTCCTAAATCCTTTAGTTGTCGTAGGATAGCTCTTGCTTTTTGTTTTGTTGGCGGGATATGAGGTCAGGAGGTCTGAACGTATTGTAAACATGCGACTGATTTTACCATTACACATAGAGGGAAACCCTGGAAATATGTTTTAATTTCACACAATGCAGTAATGGTAAATATGAGTTTTGAGACATTGGTAAGGATCAATGAATATACAGGCGTTGCATTATTGGAAAGCAAAGCGTAAATCGCTTGACCTGTTTTTCAGAACAAAGGGGCACCCATTCTGCTAAAGGCAAGGGATGCGGCAATGTGGATGGAAAATGGAAACGGGGATTTTTACAAGCAAAACATTTTTGTAGGTTTGGTTGCGCAAGACGAAACCAAACGACAACCGTTCGTGTCTTCTGTCCTTTGTCAATCCGCATCTTTACCAATGACCACCAATGATTATCTCCGCCATCCATAAAGCCATAAGTGCCGTAAAATACCGCAACGGTACAACTGTCTACCCCAAAAAAACCCGCAGATAGGATAAGAGCGTGGTGTTTTCGGCGGCGTAGCGGTCTACGCTCATTCCCACAAACCACAGTGCCATGAAAAGATTTAATCCGGCGAAGAGCCTGCTGCTGGCCTTCGGTTCGAGCTTGCTGCGGCTATAACGTATGAGCATACCGACAAACAACAGCATTGCCGCCAACAAACCGATTCGTAGGATGTCCGCCTTCAGCAGGCCGAACAGGTTTCCAGACGCAATGCCGGTCAACAGGGCGATAATCCAGATTAGGATGAGACGTTTTAATCTTTCCGGTCTGATTCGGGAAAACAGGTTTGGCAGGCCACTGCGCCTGGCGTCTTCAGGATAGGCAAGCGCCAGGAGCCAGAAATGAGGCACCTGCCAGAGGACGATAATGCCCGCGAGGAGTATGATCCGGTAGTCGGTAGCCGTCCCGCCTGCCAACAGCCAGCCCATTACAGGAGGGATTGCTCCGCAGAGTGAGCCGGGCAGTACGGCAAAGGGGGTAAGCCGCTTCAGGCTGGTATACACGCCGTTGTACCAGATCAGGGCAAAGCAGCCAAGGAGGAAGACCTGGTTGTTGTTGAGATATGAGAGTACGGACAGTCCCGCAATGATCAGCAATCCGGAAATCAGTACACCGCTCCGTTTTCCCAGGTACCCGGTGACAAGAGGCCGGTTTCTGGTACGGAACATACGGGCGTCTACGTCTTTCTCCTGCACCTGGTTCAGAGCCGAACCACCAGCGGCTAACAACCAGACGGCAAGGCACAAGAGCAGTCCATGGGCGACATTTGATTCCGCCGGATAAAGAAGATAGCCGGTCAGGGATGAAAAGGCGACTAAAAAAGAGAGTTGTGCCCGGGTCAAGCGCCTGAACATAATGCTGCTTTCCTATAAAGTCTGAAGGTATTCAACAATTGTTTCAATCTCCGCGTCGGACAGTTCACCCATAATCTGCATGACGGGTGGAAAGCCGGCTACGATCTCCGCTTTCGGCTTACGAATTGCGCGCTCAAGGTATGCGTGATCACTGGTGATCGTTACTTCCCGGCCGTCTTTCTTCACGGTTACCTGCCGGTTGAAAACGCCCTTCAGGCTCGGCCCGATCTGGCGGCTTCCGTCAGTAGAGTGGCAAGCGGAACAGCCACCTTTCTCAAGAAGCTGCGCTCCAGGTAGGACCGGTTGTTCCTTATTGCCGTTCATGAGAAAATCGAGTATCTGCTCCATCTCTTCCTCCGGAATACCACCTTCGTATGCCGGCATTGCCGGAGGGAAGCCTTTAACAATATCCGCATT
The DNA here is from genome assembly GCA_015661205.1 of Candidatus Brocadiaceae bacterium. Lineage (GTDB taxonomy): Bacteria > Planctomycetota > Brocadiia > Brocadiales > Brocadiaceae > JACVXV01. Next base: position 5,573 of record JACVXV010000168.1, on the reverse strand, counting down.
CGGATTAAGAATGGAACGGATGATATAGTCGCGGTCGGAGCTAATGGTACGCTCCTGTCCATCAGTAACGACAACCACCTGGCGGTCTTTTATATCTTTCATGGATGGACCTATACGCTTTTGGTCATCGAAGACGTGGCATCCGGTACAAAGGTACTTCTCAAACAGGATTTTGCCGGGATGGACTAAAACCTCTGTGTTATGTTGTACCCAGACGTCAAACTCTTCCTTCGGCACGGCTTCAACCGTTGTTATCATAGCGGCATGTCCAACGCCGCAGTACTCGGCACAGAAGATATTGTATGAACCGGCCTCCTCGGCAACAAACCAGGCGTACGTTTCCATACCGGGAACGCAGTCGCGTTTGATACGGAAGGCCGGGACGTAAAAACTGTGTACTACGTCTTTCGCAGTCAGAATTACTTTTACCGGCCTGCCTACCGGCACATACAGTTTATCGCTCGTTTTGCCGCTTTCATAGGTAAAGAGCCACGACCACATGCGGGCAGAACAGTTGACCTCCATGGCGTTATCCGGCACCCGGCGTAGTGAGAGATATCCTTCCCAACCGAACCAGAACATAGCCATAACGATAATAGTCGGAATGATCGTCCACGTTAGCTCGAGCCAGAGGTTGTCATCTTTCTGAGAGGTCGGCTCCGGGCAACGTTTGCGGTTGTAACGGATGACAAAATAAACCATCGTTGCCGCGATACCGAGCAGCATGATCACTCCGAAACCGAATATAAAATAGAATACGGGATCTACCGCATCTACTGTTGTGTTTGTTTGCGGATACACGTTACTGTCCCCTTACCGGTATAAAACATCAATTAAAGTGAGGCCAACAAATATTGCCAGAACGCTCAAGGCAATCAACAGGAAAAGCTTAAAAACAGGGCTTTCGTATTTCATGTGCATGAAGATGGAGATAACCAGGCTTGATTTGGTTGCGGCGATACCCAGGGCAACCCATATATTAAGCGCGCCAAGATCGATGCGTGACGCCCCAACCGTTACCCCGGTTAACACCAACAACAACAGCCATACGGTGATGATGGTCTTGTAACTGACGATATGTTCATGCTTTGTCATAAAGTAACCTTTTTTCTGTTTTGTTCATTTCTTGCAACAATTCATCCACCCTCCCAAGCGCCGATACCCTGTCAGGGTTTAAAACCCTGACAGGGTTGTCTAAAGTACCAGATAGTATAGCGCGAATACGTATATCCAGATCAGATCGACAAGGTGCCAATAAAGACCGGCGTTCTCCAGCAGTATCCAGTCTTTACCGTTTACCTTGCCCGTTTTAACCCCCAACATGGCCCACGCCAGCACTAAGGCGCCAATAATTACATGAATTCCATGCAAACCGGTGGTGATAAAGTAGAGGCTAAAGAAGATGGATTCTCCGGGGGCTATCTCTTTCATGTGCGGAGATCCCGGATAGACGCCGTGATGGAACTTGGCCGTCCATTCAAAGTATTTGATAATCAGGAAGACGCCGGCAAATGCAATAGTTCCACCAATGAGGCGGAGTGAGAACTTTTTGTCTCCACGCTGCAGGGCGGTGATGGACATTGCGACAAAAAAACTGCTGGTTAACAGCACCAGGGTATTGGTGGTTCCGAGAACGACGCTGAGTTGGTCGCCGGCCGTTACAAATTCTTTAGGGTAGCGCTTCAAGTAGACCGCATAGAGGATAAAGAGGCCGCCAAACAACATAAGCTCGGTAAAGAGGAAAAACCACATGCCGAGTTTGGCGCCGGTATAATCCTTGTGATGTTCGCTCATACAACCCCCGCCTTTTTGAAATCATAGGGGCCGTGCGTGACGACCGGTTCTTCCTCAAAATTCTCAGGCGGCGGCGGCGAAGAAACCGTCCATTCAAGGGTTGCGCCGCCCCAGGGGTTGCTACCGACTGATTTTCCTCTAAAAGTACCGTAAAAAATATTAACGAACATCATCAACAGACCGGTTACGAGAACCCAGGCACCGCAGGTTGACACCCTGTTAAGGGCGGTAAATTCCGGCAAATAATCATAATAGCGGCGCGGCATTCCCTGGACGCCGACAACCATCATGGACATGTAGACGACGTTGATACCGACAAAGATAGTTACCCATGCAATGGTCGCTATTTTTTTATTATACATACGTCCGTATATTTTTGGCAGCCAGTAGTGCATGGCGCCGAAAAACGCCATACCCGTACCTCCAAACATCGTGTAGTGAAAGTGTCCTACCACAAAGTGCGTATCGTGCACAGAAACGTCGGTCGCCGCAGAGCCAAGCACCAGGCCGGTCAGGCCGCCGATGGAAAAAAGCAGGATGAACGAGAGGGCGTAAAGCATCGGCGGGTCAAGCAGGATCGAACCCTTATACATGGTTGCCAGCCAGTTGAATACCTTGATTGCTGAAGGGATGGCAACCAGGAAAGTAAGAAGCGAGAATATCATTACTGCCGTATCAGACATTCCACTGGTGTACATGTGATGCGCCCAAACCAGCGAACCCGCAAATGCGATAGCAAGGCTGGAGATGACCATTGCCTTGTAACCGAAGGCCGGTTTGCGGGCAAACACCGGTATAATCTCTGAAATTACACCCATGGCTGGCAACACCATAATATATACCGCCGGATGCGAATATATCCAGAACAAATGTTGAAACATAATCGGGTCGCCGCCAAGAGAGGGATCAAAGAGACCGGTACCGAGCACCCGCTCGACAAAGAGCAAGACTACGGTAATTCCAAGGATCGGAGTTGCCAGCAATTGAATCCAGGCGGTGGCATACAGAGTCCACACGAAAAGGGGCAACCGTCCCCAGCCCAGCCCTTTGGTACGCAACCGGTGAATAGTCGTAATAAAGTTAAGGCCGGTAAGGATCGACGAAAAACCAAGGATAAACACGGCAATGGCCGCCAGGGAGACGTTAGCCGTAGTCCCCACACTGTAGGGGACGTAGAATGTCCAACCGGTATCAGGCGGTCCGCCGCCGGTAAATAAAGCCGTTACCGCCATCGCGGCACCGATGACATAAAGCCACCAGGAGAACAGATTCAGACGCGGAAAGGAAACGTCGCGCGCACCGAGTTGAAGCGGCAGTATCATATTGCCAAAAGCGGCCGGAACACTGGGAATAATGAAGAGGAATATCATAATCACCCCGTGCAAGGTGAAGGCGGCATTGTACGTTTGTGCGCCCATGATCGTTCTGCCCGGGGCAAAAAGTTCAAGCCGGATCAGTGCGCCAAGCAGGGAGCCGATAAGGAAGAAAGCCACAATACACCAAAAATAGAGCAGGCCGATCCGCTTATGGTCGGTAGAGAAAATCCAGGAAAAGATTCCACCGTAACGGCCTGATTTTTCAAGGAAACCACGGTTTGCCGGAGTGTGTGTTGTTGCATTCGCCATAATCAATTATCCCCTTTTCCCCTTTTTGCCGCAAAAAAACAGAAAGCCAAGAAAAGTAACTGCGGTAAACAAGACTACAGACCCGGAAATACGCAGCAAATTAAACACGTACGTTTTATTTTCAGGATCGTAACTAAAACAGAATTGCACCATCTTTTGAATCGTTGTGCCAAGCCGCCCCTCGGCGGCTTCGACCAGGGCGAGGGTAACGTCCTTGGGCAAAAAATGGGTGCCATGCAGATACCGTACAATCTGCCCATCCGAAGTAATAACAAAAACCACTACCGGATGCAGCAATTGGCCATTTACATTTTTAAAATAATAACCGGCAGTATCGGTCAGCCGGTAGATATTCTCTTTCGTCCCGGTCAGGAACCGCCAGCCGTCTTCAGGAAACTCGCCTCGCATTGACTTGAAATACATCTTCTTGCTTGCGGCCGCCAGTTCCGCCGTTTCCGTATCATCAAAACTTATTGATAGCACCGTAAACTGTTTACCCGGTTGACGCCGGACGTCGGGAAGCACCCTTGCCAGGCCTCCCAGCATAAAATTGCAAACGTTCGGACAACGGTAATAGACGGGGGCAATGATCGTTGGCCCTTTGACCAATTGGCGCAACGTAACCAACTGTCCCGATTCATCACGAAATTCAAGGTCGAGCGGAAGTATCGTGCCGATTTTTTCATCAAGGCGAACCCCGGTCTCCGCCGCTGGAATTTCCTTTTGCTGGCGCCCACCATCCGTATCCGTGGAGTTGTGCAGCTTGGAGTTGCCTGATGTTTCCAGCGCCGGGATTTCCATCATGAACAGAAAGAGAAGAAAACCGGCTGAGAAAACAGTATAGAGTAGTATGGGGCGCAGCCGTTGTTTCATTGCCATGAATATCCTGATTTCGTTAAAGAGACGCCAAGTCATTTTACAGAATTTAAATACAAACAGAATAATACCGATTTTGTCAGAAATTACAAGAGTAGACTTTAATTAATAAAACGAATGACCCATACGTGTTAAGAAATGAAAAAATGGACAAACCCAGCCTGATTGCATTTGCTATGATAGCCCCCTGGAATCCATCCGTAACGGTGGAGAAAAAGGGAGAAAATTTGGTTGCGGCGTAGCTGCTTCAGATAATGCTTGGTGAACCAACCGTATAATTCAAGCTGAAAATTGGTATTCATACAAAAGGGGTAGTTGAAGCGGTGGGCAAGTCCAGTCCACCCCCTTCACCCCTGCCGGCGGGGAACACGTTGAATGCAGCATAAATAAGGGTTTCAAGGTGATTATAGATGCTAAACTTAACACGCATGTCCCTGACCCCGTTCCCACAGGAAAGCAACCCAATCATTTGCGGTCTTGCCCTGTAGGTGCCTATGCCAATAGGCAGGTAATTTATTACCTGTAGGGAAAAAACGAACTATTGAGTCCCGTAGGGACGGTTGATTATGTTATGCTATTGAGTTCCATAGTAACGGCTAAGGCGTCAAACAGTCAGCCGTCCCTACGTGACTCAAATTCTCAGCCTATAGAGCAGACACATAAACATAAAACCCCCTTATAAAACAAGGGAGATAGGGATTGAGCCGTGATAGAGAATTTGTAAAACAGGCGAACAGGAAACTATCAAAGCGAAACCCATCAATCAACTAAGATGGTAGGAAATTGCTTTATTCCATGAGGTGTCCAGTATAGCAAGAACGAAGAAAATTGCAAGTTTCTTTAGCAAAATTAAAAATCAAAGCTACGGAAATAGGAAGGAATGGTGGGGATTGTATGTTTGTATTATCTGAGCAATTGCAATTAGTGCGCGTTTACCGGCTTTAACCACGTACCGGCGCGTTTAAGGGCGGCTTGTGACCTTTGTTTCTCGTCGGCGCTATCTCCCGCGTGCCAGGCCTTTTCTGCCGCGGCTTTTTCGGCGCGGGCCTTTTCTATGTTCACTTCACCGACCAAACCCGTCAATTCCACACGAAGCATAGCGCCGGGCGGTTCGTTCATCTGTCCGAAAACCATCACGGTTTTATCAATAACGCCGGATTCTTTCATTTCAAGCCACAGGTCGTTTCCTTCGCGGGTTCTTTCACCCACGCCGGCAAACGCTGAATATCCGCCATGTTCAGTAGCAATACTCCTGATAAGCTCCATAATCAACACGGT
>JACVXV010000167.1 GCA_015661205.1 Candidatus Brocadiaceae bacterium | reverse complement strand
ATGTTACAAGCCCTGAAGGGGCGACAGAAAAGGACGCACACCAAGGCTAGGACTCCTATTTTTTCTAAAATATATTATTGTTTTGATCGAGAAAACAAAACATCGTGCCGCCCCTTCGGGGCTTGTATTATTTTATTATTTTTACAGGGGGCTTCACCCCTCGCTATAACCTTTCGGCCTTTCAGGCCTGACTTTGCAATTTCTATACATTCAAACACGAAATACCATGAATTGACCAGATTATTTTAAACCGCTAATAAACGCGAATGGACGCGAATGTTTTCTTGATTCGCGTGTATTAGCGTTCATTAGCGGTTCCTCTCTGAATTTGAAATGGCTCCATATTTTTTTATGATTCTCTTTGTACTTACCGTTTGAATTTGGTCGCAGCAACCTTTAGACTCATTGGACAAATATTTTGATTTAATCAGGAACTCAAAAGGATAGACTTTGCTTACATTGCCGGTAATTGGAATAACAATGGCACGATTGCCATGTATAGCCATTTCTTTTGGAGAAACAACAACGGCTGGCCGCGTTTTTTGAATTTCGGTACCAAAAGGAGCGGAAGGGGCTTGGACAAGAACAATATCACCTTTTTTCAGTTCCATTCGTTGCTTTCAAATCCTATTCTTTCCCAATCATCAAAATCTTCTACGGGTTTTTTAAAACCCTTCAATCATTTCCAATCTAATCATTAATTCCTCTTGTAACTCTTGAACCAAATTCTCTTTTTCCTGACTGGACAGGTTTTCAAAACTTTGAGGCGCATTCAAAACAACTTGCATCCTTCGCTCTTTCCTGGAATAAGCAAAGATTTCCGATTATTTCATTTGACCATTTCATTATATCAGAAAATTGATATCATGAAAAAATTAAATTAGGCCTTCGGCTACTTTCTTCCGCGCAACCGAGACGGTTGCGCTACCGGTTTCTCTCACTTTCTTCACGAAAGCGGCTACCTTTTCCAGGTCTTTTACGTTGCTGCCGGTTTTGTCTGTCTTTGTCTTTGAGTCTACGCCAAAGGGGGCAACCTTGCGGATTGCGTCTGCGACGTTGTCGGGTCCCAGCCCGCCCGCCAGGATGACGGGGATTTTAACGGATTGGGTAATTTGAAGACTGATTTCCCAGTTATGGGTCTTTCCCGTTGCGCCAAATTCGGCATTAGCTTCGCTATAGGTATCCAAAAGGAGCAGGTCTGCGAACTGCACGCATTGTTGCGCAACGGTTATGCTCTGTTCGTTCATGACGGGAATGCTCCTCATTAGTTTTACATCAGGAAACATTTTTCGTATTTTTTCCACGTCGGGCAAATGTATCTTTTGGGGTCTGGCGCCAAGATGTAGGATATCAGGACGTGCCGTCTCAATGAGCATTGTCCAATCCTGAAGATTGCACGAAAGGGACAGTGCCACCGAGGTTGCTTTCCCGGATAGCGCCCGGAAAATCTCTTCCGCCTGGGCAAAGCTGATTATCCCCGGAATGGCCTCATTGCCCACCACGGCGCCGATGTAGTCTACGCCCAGGTTTGCTACTGCTAATGCTTCTTTTACCGTGTGTACTTCATAGATTTGTATGATCATGTAATTAACCTCAATGGATTCTTGAATTAGGCATTCGGCGGCTTTTTTTGTACACAGGGACACGGACGTCGTGTCTCTTACACCGACTCGTTCCCACGCTCTGCGTGGGAATGAATTGATAGGACGCTCCGCGTCCAGTTACTCCGGTGGTCTCGGACTGCAAAAGTGAGCCTACGGGGAGTTGCCCCATGGATGCTATGGTATCGTGACGCGGAGCGTCCCAAAGTAGCATTCCCACGCAGAGCGTGGGAACGAGTCGGAACGGCATTGAAATTCCTATACATTTAATTTACCGCGTCCGTTTCTATTTTTTCGCCTGCGCTATCAACTCGATAATGATCAAAGTACAGGGATAGATTTTCAGGAAGGTTTTTTATCAGGCTGTCCGCCTTCGCCTTTTCATCAAAAAGGGCGAACATGGATGGGCCTGCTGAACTGATTCCTGAATATATGGCGCCCGCGGCCTTGCTTCTCGCTTCAAAATCCAGCATAACATCGGGACGATATGACATTTGCATTCTTTTGAATGTCCCGATATCATTTAACTTCCATATCTTAGCGAACAACTCATCTTTACTATTGTTGACAAAAATCGGTTCCAGTTCCGTTCTTAGAAATTGTTTGATTTGATCGCCATACTGTTTCTGGTGCACCATGCCGACCTCCTCATTGATCTTTGCCTCCACTAATCCGGTCTCGCCTTTCATTGCCAATCCGCGCTTGAGGTAATCGGTCAATGCAATATTTGACATGTTGCCTTTGGCCATCAGTGCATAAAACTCTCCAACTTCGATGTTTCCAATGAACTTGCCATGTTCGTCTATCAGCACAAATCCTCCGAAAAGCAAGCATGCCTCCCCAACGCCCGTATCGAAACCCCAATGCACCTGCTGGTCGTCCGTGTTTTCAACGTAATTGTGCGTCAATATGTCGTAGACGTCACGTTCTGAAAAGGGTTTGCCGAAAAGAACGTTTAATCCATAAAAAATGGACGTATTTAATGCCACGTTGGAACCATACCCGTGGTGTGAATAAGGGACTTCGGAGGTAATTTGAATATGAACGTTATCCTTTTTGTAGTCGGCAAGCTTTTCAAAAAGCAATACAATATGTCTGGTCGATGGCGGTAGGTTGTTATTCCGCTTCCGGGAATCGTCTACGGAGATGTTGATTTTTGTTTTAAAGACTGACGTTGATATCCCGACGCCGCCGCCGCCCGGTCTGGGCGGTTTCATTTTTGTATAGTCAAACAAGCTGAAATGTATCCGGGCCGGCGCCGCGACATCGACGCTCTTAAACTTCGGCGTTGCCGGTCTTTTCCAGGGTTCTCTGAGACTGAAATTTTCTCCCGGAAGGAATGGTTTAAATAAAATAGCAGAATTTTCAAGATCTGGAAACGGACTTAAAGAGGGATTCATATTTACACCTTTCTGTTTGAAGATTCCCAACCCGAACTAGTCGGAAGAGATAATCAATATCATATAGTATTCTTTTGTTGCTTCAACTATGAAACGTTTCTTGTGCCACTCCACCCCCGACCCCAGACGGCATGTACCATAGTTTTAACGAATGCCATGCCTTCTTCCCATTATTGTCAGGGCTAAAGCCCATTCAGTGGCCATCACGAACCCCAGCCTAAAGGCTGGGGTTAATACAAAAGAGCTACGGCAGCTCTATACACGTAGCATCCATCACAAATCGCAGCCTAAAGGCTGGGGCAATGGCCGGATGGTTTGGACACAAGCAACCGGTAGTTTGCAAGCAACCGGGAGCTTGGTCACAAGCAATATGGAGTTATAGCCAAACAAATCATGTTTTTCGAAAACTAAATCAGTAAATACGGGGGATTCACCCCTAAATTTTTCGAAAATAGCTGCTTTTGGCTATATCTACGATCTGCCGTTCATTAACCCCAGCCTTCAGGCTGGGGTGCAGACACACGCCAATCCGGGCTTTAGCCCTGACGGCACGCAACATGGTATTCTTCACACCTCGTTCATACACTTATGTGTATAAACCTGTGGGCGCTGCCCTGGGCTGTTGTATTGCGCCCCTTTGGGGCTATATTGCAAACGAGGTTAGGCTACGTTCGTCCTTTCTTAACATAATACGTATGCCCGCCAGTGGAGTACCGTGTTACGCTGCATCTTTTAACTTAGCAAACGGTTTGTATAAAAGAATTCAATGACCGTTTCGAATACCGCAATATCCGGCGAAAAAGCCGCTGTGAAGGCTTCCGACAAGTCAAATAAGCTGTTCAAGCCGTTACAACGGTTCAGAATAAAGAGTTCTTCATCAGAGAGGGGGATCAACCGCCGTGTTTTTTCTGTGGCTGCAAAGTTTACCGGGCTTAATTTCCACTCAGGGCCGTGCAGGCGTTTTCCCTGTATTGCCTCCATCAACCTTTTCAATTCGTGCTTTTCATGTACGGCGATTAACAGTTCCAGCGCCGGCTTAATGGTATGCGTGTTGTTTGTGTTAAAGACTTTTGTCATCAGGTATATCGTGCGGAAACAGGCCTCTTTTGTTGTCGCTGAGAATTCCGGGAACACCGATTTCACCCTTGCCCGCATGTCCGGATCTAAATGGGAACAGCGCTCTTCATCAAAGACCGCAATCAATTCTTTCAATGAAAATTCGGCAAAAAGCGCAAAGAGCGCTTCCTCTTCTCTTTTTGGATATGCAGAACGGGCCTCAAGCAACTTTCCGGAAAGGATGAAATGCAGGTTTTTCACCTTGCAAAACAGGTTAACGTAAGGGTTTTTGATGGGAAAGGTTGTCCTGCTGTTTTTTTCTTTCCCGGCATGGTTCTGCGCAAAGTCAAGACAAGAACTATACGACGCCCCATTTACCCGCGTTTCACAATGATACAAGTATCTGAACGCTTCAAAATCACGGTCAATCAACCCTTCATCAAAACACCTTCCCAGAAACCTGAAAATAAAGTTGGATAACTGCTGTTCATCTACGTATTCCTGTTTTGTGCAGGAGTATCCGAGGTACGCCTGGCTTTCGGCGTACGATTGCATTACTTTTATTTCATGGATAATTTCATTACGGTAAAGGCCTTCAAAGACCCGGAATAACGACCCATAGCACTTTTCCATGTCGGATTGAAAAAGGATTCTGTAGACGTACTGGGTAAAATTGGTTGAGATTTCCAGGAGTTTCATCAGCGTTTGCACGAAAAGATGGTGCGCGTTGAACAGGTCTTCATCCATATATTCACGGAAATGAAAACAGAGGCTGCCAAAACCGCTTTTCCTCTGCAGCAGGCTTTCCCAGAAGACTTCAAAAGGGTACTTTTCTCCGTACGCTGACGCCGGATCGGTGCTCAACAACAGGTAGCAGATTCCAAATCTCCCTTCAAGATGTTCCTGCCGAAACAGGTCTTCCCAATCGAAAATTGCCTTCAGTGTTCTGAAATCCGGAAAAAGTATCGCGCCGTTGTGGATATGAGGATAGCTGAAGAATATCAGGAGTTCCAGGTTCCGGATAGTAAACAATCCGTGAAGATAGTGTGTGATCCCTTCTTCAACGGTCTTTTCTCCAAAACTAAGGCCTCTCGAATCCTTTAACAAGGTCTCATGGAGAACGTCAAAGGTAAGCTCCAGGCCGACTGCCGGGAATTTCTTACTGAGGATTTCGACGTACTCCTTGTCTGGCAAGCCCCAGGCAGCCACGTTGATCGTAAACGTCTTTGTAATAGTATCAGGTACTTGTGCAAGGCCTTGCGCAATATTTTTGATATCGCGAAAATGGTCCTGCGCCAGATACAGGTGTTTGAACTTCAGTTTACGGTAATTCTGCTCTACCACGCGCCTGATATCTGCCGCTTCAAAAAAGACGGGAAGGTCGCATCCGTGGCCTTTCAAGGCCTCATTTCGTCCGCCACAGTGAAAACATTTGAAAAAACATCCCTTTCCCATCTTGAGAATAGATCGGGTAGCTTTGAAATCATCACTATTGTCATAGATGAAATCCCGCATCTGTTCGGCGCCGGTATTATAACTTACGCCGTTAAAGCGAATTTCATGGTCGGGCGTTTTCCAGTAGACGTTCGGTATTGCTGAAGATTCTTTACCCTGGAGGATATTGAGAAAAGGTATCTCGCCGTCCCCAACCACAACAAAATCAACGTGTGCGAACCGGATTAACTCCTTCCCAAAACATGAAGCGGTTAACCCCCCCAAAACAATTTTGGTACCGGGAAATTCCGTTATCACCTGTTCTGCAATTTTAAGGCTTGGAATTAACTGTGAATGCCAATGGACGGAAAATCCCACCACTCCGACTCCAAGCCCTTGTATATCGGAAAACAGTTTCTTCATGTCCTGGAATTTATGGATAAAGCAGGGTATACCTGCCGCCTTCAGCACGGAAGATATGTGATACAAACCGAAGGCGACCGTCGGCACATCGGTGTTTACCAACAGCCCCGTGCGCCAACCACGTTGTTTATCCATAAGACCGGTTTCCGATAGTTTCGCCTTGTTCCCAAGCTCAGGAGGGGAATAGAGAGGCGATTCCCCTCCTGATGGGTTACCACAACAATTAGTCATTACTATGCATAAACCTATAGCTACGTGGGGCGGCTTTGCTCTTCTTGCTACTGTCGGTAGTAACCGTGTTCCACGTATAGGTGGTTGGACATTCATATATTGGTTTCGTGAGCGGATCATTAACAAAATTATCCATCATCTGTGCTGCGCAGGGTAATATTGTTGTTGCATGGCCTGCAAGGATGGTAAAGGTAAAACTGTTACTCATATACCTTGCAGAATCTTGAGCCCAAACGGGGGGGGTGCCGGAATCAATACCACCGGAAAGCAGCATCGTCGGGATGTTGCTAATTACCGGGTATTGAATTTCGGGAGAAACCGGAGTCACTACCCACAATCCCTGAACGGCAGGCTCCGAAGAAAGAAAGCTGTTTTTTGCCCAACCTGCTATGGCTAAATTATCCATGGCAAGGTAGATCATGGATAAGACCTTTTCCGGCGTCGTATAATATCCATCCGAAGTAGCCGTCATAGATTCGAACATCCCCAGGCTGGGATCATCGCTGCCGGCGCCACTGGCTGGGAAAAAGTAGTTGACATTTCCAATCCATGCGTCTGCCACCTTTGAATAATCCTGAGTCTCATATATGTTAGCGATACTTAACGGTAAAGAGGCGTCGTAAGGAGTTGAGCGTAGTTGTCCCATTACATAAGAGACAAATATTTCAGCGTCAACCGGAATTAATGCCTCCATCGGTTTCCCTGTGCTATCGATACCATGTCCTATGGTATCCACCGGCTGGTCTTCCAACCGTGTGATAATATCGTAGTACGTTTTCTCGGTATCGGGGAAAGCATCCCTGCATGCCTCAAAAAAGGATCTTAAGGCGAACATGACGCCCTCAGGCTGGTCGTTAAAAGGATTGATTTCCGGAGGAAGCACCGAATCAAGCACAACGGAGCGAAGTATTTCCGGGTATTGCTTCATAATGGTCATTGAGAGCCTCGTTCCATACGACACCCCGATGAGGTTCACGGTATCATAGTCCAGTGCGTCCCGCAAGTCTTTTATGTCTGCGGCGTTTTCAAAGGTGTTATATGCGGAAAGGTCGTATCCTGACGCGCTCAATCTCTCATAGCACGCCTGGATTGCCGCCACCCTTACCGTGGCTTGTTCGGAAAAAGGCAGGCCATACACGGCGTCTCTCAGCTTACCCGTCTCTTCAGAACAGTAAAGCGCCGGGACGGAATAATTGGTGCCTCTTTGGTCTACGACAATCAGGTCCCGGTTGTCCCGAAAGGTATCAACGTAGGATGCTTGTATGTACGGGTCATTATCTTTGTTTTCAAATAACGCCACTGCCGGCGCCGTGGAAGCGCCCGGCCCGCCGGTGAGGAACAGCAGGGGACCTGATTCAGAATCCTTGTTTGGGTTTTTAAAGATGGTTAAGTAAATCTTGATGAGGCGGCTATCGGCTTTACTGTGATTTTCCTGAACGATCAGGTATCCGCAAATGGTTTTAGAATTCGGTGCAAGCTCGTGTTTACAAGGACACTCCTGGAAATCCACATGATTCTTTTTATACAATCCCGTAATCTGAACTCTTTTTCCCGTTTTCACCGTAAAGGTTGTTTTGCCGTCAACCAAATTGCTGATGGCGTATCCGCCCACCGTTCCAAACACGATGGTATGTAATTCATTGGCGGATACAACATTTGTCGTTCTCCCGCTCTTATTTGTTTCAAACGGTTCTCCGTCGAGAGTAAACGGTACGTTCCCGAGTTTTTTGCCGTCGGTACTCTTCGTGACAACCGTAACCCTTCCGGATGCTTGCTTTGCTGCAATTGCCGGACTATTGAACGACAGGATATAAAAAGAAACCATTGCAACAAGCATCACCTGTGTAGAAAAAAGCCGCTTTAACATAGTTTTCTCCTTACGTGTAAAATACGTGCTGTTGAAATAAGATACATTTAAGAGAAATAATCACACAGAGGCACGAAGAATTACAAAAATGATACATTGCGATACATCTTTGTGCCTTCGTGTCTTTGTGTGAGAAAACAGGAAATTTCTCTCTTCCGACTCGTTCGGGTTAGGGCATGAGAGTATCCGGTTCGCGGTGGATGAGGGTGAGGAGAGAATTGCTCTTTTCTCGTAAAGATGAGCCATCGTTCCCCGTTCGGCTATCACCCGGCGAGTGGCTCGCCGGCAGATTCCACTTCAGCTTTGCCGGAAAAGGCGATTCTAGCCCTTCACCTCCGTTCTGTCAAGTGTTTTCAGCTTCACCGCCCGCCGTTTCCGACATACAATTATTGGTGAACCCCTCTTCATAAATCTTGCAATATTGCAAACAAATATCTAAAGAGATACAAATCCAATGCCAGTTGAGCAAAAAAACAAACATTTACCGGGGATTTCCCCTTTATCCGTACTTTTCCAAGGCTAAAACACGTAACAAGATGGAACGTAAATTTTTCTAAACAGCAAATAGTGAGCAAAAGCATTTTGTTTTATAACAGTATGATATGTGGCTAGTTAGCAATAACAACCGGTCTGTTTGAAGAAGGTTGTTTTGTCGTGGGAAAAAGGATTTCAGTGAGGGATTACGGGCGGTAAAAAAATGTATAGCGTTATATGAATATTTTAGCATTCCATTCATGACGATTTGCAGAAAAGGTGTTCTTTCTATTGAAGAAGTGCCCCATGAGACATTTTGTGTCATGAGACAAAATGTCTCAGGACACCTGTGTGTCATTGAGATACTTTAACTGGCACGACGAGCAGGAACAGAACAGGGTAATATCAAAGTCGATCCATTAATGGGAATACCAATTGGAAAAATATTGACAAAGAACCTCTGTTGACAAACGTGTTAGGCATCCATCGGCTGGAACTTCGATTACTTAGTATTGTGCTTGACACATTGATTGTATTTATGTTACAAAACCTTTGACCTCCTTTTGTAATAAACTTACGCAAGTATGCCCAAGACGGTCACGTATTTTGGCCGTACCAGCTATTATTCCCGCTCAATTTGAGAAAATCACCCGGTGTGAAATGAACGTTTTCCTTCTTCAACCTCCAAGCGCAGTGAAATTCTTTGACAATATCTACCTGAATGAACCACTTGCATTGGAATATCTTGCGGCGGGTCTGAAGATGGACGGGCATTCGGTTATCATTCATGACGCACGCCTGGAACCCGATTATCAAAATGCATTTATTCAAATGAAACCTGACGTTGTTGGCATTACCGGCGTCACGATTCAGGTAAAAATAATCAGACGGATTGCTGAACACTTGAAATCCCTTCGTCCCGATATCCGGATTGTTGTGGGGGGGCATCATGCCACCATGGTGGCGGGTGATTTTAATTCGTCCGCCTTTGACGCCGTTGTTATAGGAGAAGGGGTGAATACCCTTCGGGAGATAGTCTCCTGCTGGGAAAAGAAAATCGCGCTCAATAATATCAAAGGGGTTGCAATACCGGGCGATAAGATGCATTTTACGGAAAAGAGACCTCTCCCGGATTTGAACGATTTCCCCTTTCCCGACCGTTCTTTAACCAGGCGTTACCGAAAATGCTATTTCAACGAATGGCTGCGACCCGTGGCCACCGTAAGAACGTCTCTTGGGTGTTCTTCTCGTTGTGAATTTTGTTCTGCCTGGGCTTCTGTCGGCGGAAATTATCTGCGCCGCAAACCGGAGCTGATTGTGGAAGAGATCAAAACGATAAAGGAACGCAATATATATTTTGCAGATGATGAGACACTGCTTGACGCGAAACGGATGCACCATCTGGCAGATTTAATCCGGGATGCGGGCATCAAAAAGAATTATTATTGTTTTGCTCGTGTGGACACCGTCGTCCGGCACCCGGAACTTCTCGCCAAATGGCATTCCATTGGGCTTGAGACTGTTTTTATAGGGTTTGAAAGCTTTTCAGATGAACGGCTCAAAGCGATGAAGAAAAACGTTAGCATAGACCAGCAGTCTCAAGCCGTAAAGATTTTAAATCAAGTGGGGATTTTTATCTATGCGCAATTTGTGGTGGACCCGGCCTTTGATTACGAAGATTTCAAGGCCTTGCTCGCCTATATTCATGGCTTAAAGTTGAAATATGCCTCCTTTACCATCTTAACTCCTTTGCCGGGTACTGAATTGTATTTGAAGCGCAAGCATGATTTGCAGACGGATAATCCGGAGTTGTTTGATGTCTTTCATGCTGTTTTGCCCACAAAACTCCTGTTGCAGGAATTTTACCGTGAATTTGCAAGGCTCTATGAGAACGTCGTTTCAAAGAAGGACGGACTGCGATTTCTTATGAAACACGGGTTCTGGCAAGCAATCCGGAAAATCAGACACGGCAGTGAATTCATCACGCTATTACGCAACACCTATCGCGATCACGGCGACGGTAATACCTGTGATTAGTCTCATCGGGACAATAGAGTATGTTACACAAGCAAAGTTTTTCGATCGGGTATTTGGCCTTTATAATTCTTTATTTTCAGCCGTCCCTAGTGGGACTTTATGGTTCGTTCCTACGGAACTAACCAGACCTTCGCAATTCGAGGGGTATACGAGCCGCTAAGCCAGTAAATTCAAGGGGTCATGTAAAAAGGTCGGCACTACAGACCTGTTTGGCCGGTGGCATA
>JACVXV010000034.1 GCA_015661205.1 Candidatus Brocadiaceae bacterium | reverse complement strand
ACCATTTCTGTTGTCGCTTCAGCATTCTTTATCGGCAAAAAGATATCAGATCCTATTTTATACCTGACGGAAGTAACGAAGAGTATTTCAGAGGGCGACTACAGCAAACAGGTGAAAATCACTTCCCATGACGAAATCGGCGAGTTGTCAAATTCTTTCAACAAAATGGCCGGCACCCTGAAGGAAAACACTCAAAAGCTGAAAGAATACACAACAAACCTGGAAAAGACGGTGGAAGAACGCACGAAGGACCTGGTCCGTATCAACAAGGAATTGGAAAAACAGGGTGAAAGCCTGGGAATGGCTTATAAAGAGTTGTTAACTCTGGACCAAATGAAGGATAAAATGATCAGGGACGTTTCTCACGAACTAAAATCCCCGGTTGCGCAGGTGCAGATGGCTATTGATATCTGGTCTGCTGAGGTGAAAAAAGGGAGTATCGACCGCGTAAAGGAAGAAAAGTACAGTAAGATAATCAACTACAGCCTGCAGCGATTAAGGAAGACGATTGGCAGTATACTCGAATTGTCCGTCCTTGAATCGGGTCGCCTGATGTTTAAAAAAGAAAAGTTGCGCATGGATGAACTTGTCTCACAGACCGTTGCAAGTATGAGACTTCTGGCGGAGAAAAAGGGGTTAACCCTAGTGTGCCTTATCCCCGACGGCCTGCCGGAAATAATCGGCGATAAGGATGAAATCCTCCGGGTAATCACCAACCTTATTGATAATGCCATAAAATATACCGAGAAGGGGGAAATTCACGTTTCCCTGGGGCAAAAGGGGTTACTCATGGAATTTACGGTAAGGGACACGGGAAATGGCATCGGTTTGCCAAAAGAACAGTTTGGAAAGTTATTCGAAAGATTCTTCCAGGAACGTCCGCGGGCAGATGGGGCCGGCGTAGGCCTTGCAATATGCAAAAACATCATTGAAGCCCATAAGGGAAACCTATGGGCAGAAAGCGAAGGACCGGGAAAAGGCTCAACCTTCCGGTTTACCCTGCCAATAGCCTAGCGGCGAAGCAGTAGCGCAGGCGTCCCGCCTGCTGTTTTTTTAATGCAGGCTGGAAGCCCTCACTACTTGTGCCGGTTCAATCTTGTAGATTGAATCGCAACGTTTGGCGACGTCATGACGCGAAGGAACCGGATAATGCTATGTATATTTCGAGACGTTGCAAGCCGCAAAACGTTACTGTTCAGGCTACAAGCCTGAACAGTCCGTAGGGACACGGTTCCCGTGTCCCTGTGTGCGCCTATTCACGTAAATTCCTGCAAATTCGTGTAATTCGTGTCTATTTGTTGCTAAATTCAACCCACAATCATGGAAAGGGAAATCACCGGTGAGTAAAAGGATACTCATAATTGAAGATGAAGATGAGTTCTTCTTTTTCTACAACATTATGCTTGAGGGAAGCGATTACATCGTAGAACGCGCCTGTAATGGGAATGAGGCATTTGATAAAATAAAAGAAAACAAACCCCATCTGATTGTCTTGGATTTATTGCTGGATCAGATGACTGGTGAGGAATTTCTGAATCGGATAAAATCAAATGGCGCCTATACTGATATCCCCGTTATCATTGCCAGCAGCTTTTCGCCCCGCGCATGTAAGCCGATACTGGAATTATATCCACACCTGGGCTTTCTGGAAAAACCGTTCACACAAGAGCAGTTGCTTGCGGAAATCAGGGCAAAGATAGAATAATTTATGAAATATGTTCTGCTGACAAAAAAATGGTGTCTCGTGTTTTTGGTTTTACTTATAGGCTGTCACTCCTTGCAGCATACCAATTCCTACGAAGAAAACAGCCAAAACAATCTGGAAGCATCTCTGATAAAGGACATAGCAGACGGGCGGCTTGATATGACCCTTGAAGAGGCCTGCCTTATCGCTTCAGGCGTGAACTCTGCAAAAAAAATGGATGAATACCGGGAAAAAATGAACCACCTGATTTCCCTGATAAGCCGGGAGACCAGCGTCGCCAGGACTAGCGATCCAATTACAAAGGCGCAGATAATATTTGACTGGCTGCAGGCG
The DNA here is from genome assembly GCA_015661205.1 of Candidatus Brocadiaceae bacterium. Classification (GTDB taxonomy): domain Bacteria; phylum Planctomycetota; class Brocadiia; order Brocadiales; family Brocadiaceae; genus JACVXV01. The sequence continues at coordinate 20,808 of JACVXV010000034.1, read as the reverse complement.
AATGCCAATGAAGGGACGTACAAGGATTGCTACGACGTTAGAAACGTGCTTAATCTAAAGATTGGAAACTGCCTCTCGTACGCAGTACGGTTCACCGTTATATGCCGTTGTTATGGCGTGGATATTAAAAATGTCCTTATACCGGGACATATTTATAACCTGCTGGAAATTAATGGACAGACGCGTGATTTTGAACATACCCACAGTGACGGCATTGTAAAGAAAATGGATAAAGATGACCCTCGAAAAAAGGTCATGAAGGATGAGGAGGTCGTTGCGGAAATATATTTATATCGGGCGCGCAACGCTAACAATGATTTACAATACGATGAGTCGTCGAAGGATTGCCGGCTGGCATTGATGTTTAATCCCCACGACAGCCGGTTTATTATCCTGATTTTGGATAATTACATAGCTAAAAAGAACTACCACGAGGCATTCGTGTTCCTGAACGAATACCTGACTCGCTACCCCGATGATAAAAAATCGCTCCAAAACACTTATAATCTCTTGCAAAGATTGGATAAAAAAGGTGATAATAAGCATTAGCGATATACAGACCGGTAAAAGCTTTGAAACCACAGATTACACAGATTTCACAGATTTTGTGGGAACGGGTTGAATGATGTGGCAGCCGCCTGTCCTCCTGCCGGAGCGTGGGAACGAGTTGAAATGTCTTCTGTTGTTGTCCTAATGCCATGCCCCGTTAGGGGTTTCACAATCGTAGCCCACTGCGTAAGTGGTGGGTAAATGAGAAATATCCTTGTTTTAGCCCCGTAGGGGCGACACTATTTGATAAACAATTTTGACGACCGGCGTAAACATAGAAAAACGTTGAGACATGCTATTGCAACCTTTTATTGAGAATTAATACCGGATAAGGAAAACAAATGTGGAAACTTGAAGGAGAAAAACCATGGCTACGTACAAATTTATAGCAAAAGACTTAATGTCGGAAAAAGTTGTTTGTGTTAAACCGGAGGCCACTGTTCACGACCTGATAAAAATACTGGTGAAGAACCATATACATGGCGTGCCTGTCGTAAACAAAGAGGGAAAACTTGTGGGGGTTGTGTCCAAAACTGATATTGTTGAGTTCGACAAGGAAGCAGGTAAAAAACAAAAGACAGGCGCCAGGAGTTCATTTTATGTGGATAACGGCGGGAATGGTGATGGAAAATTGAAGAAAGTACTTGATGAGTCGGTAAAGGCAAAAGACCTCGGAAAGACGACGGTAAAAGACATTATGACCGCCCGTGTCATCACGGCGCAGACCTCTGACACCATAGACCGTCTCGCAAAGATCATGTACGACGAAAAAATCCACCGGGTTGTTATCCTGGAGAAGGGACAGGTGGCCGGTGTTGTGAGCACCCTCGATGTCCTTCACGCAGTAAGCACTATGGGGTATGGAAGTAGCGCATTTGTTACCGATGAGGCCATCATCGACCTGCGGGAACGTCTGGACGAGGCTGAAAAATCCATACAATCCTTGTCCGAAATCTTAAGCAAAATCCACGGTGAAAAATGAATAAAAAGGCAGCCTTTCTTTTAGGCGCTGCCCTGTGTCTGTTCGTGACGGCAGCAACGTATTTGTTCACAGGATACCTGAGCGCAATCGCGAAGGACAATGGCAATGAAATCAATTTTCAAAAAATAGTACACGGCGTGGGTATCGGGGCAACAACAAAACCGTCGTGGTGCTATATCAATTTCGACCCGAGAATAGATGCTCGATGTCCATGCATCGAATGGCCCATACCGGGCGGGTATTGCTACTGTCCCGACCATGCCGGCACCGTTTCGTACATCGCCGACAATACAGAAATGGGTGTGGCAATTGAGATTATAAAAAAGCGTTAGAACTATTATTGCAGTTCACAACAGAGGGGGCAGGGAGACGAAGGGAAAAAAGATAGCTGCTATCGGTATGACAAGCGTTCCCGCTTGTCATACAAAATTCCTTATTCATGGGAGCAAGGAAGAATCATAATGTCAACCGGGGACGGTTGACCTACCAAATGTTTTTATTTTATCTAATCAATTTTTTGAGGCGGCATGGACTGTACAGACGCATAGCAATGCGTCTCTACGTTTGCCCGTGCCTTATAAATGTATCTTATGAAGACATCAATCAAATATGTAATGTTAGCATCGTTATTTTTTGGCATCATCTTTTTCTCGCTTCCAGGCATGGCCGAAGGAGAGAAGTGGAAGTATTTTGCCACCAGTGAAGACCGCACAAAGCACTATTACGACCAGGGCAGCGTAGAATTTATCACCGACAATATTATCAGAGTATGGGACAAGACTACCACCTCAGAGGCGGCCGGCTCTCTGACTACGGATTTGAAAATCCTCAGAGAGGTAGATATATCAAAGCGGAAGCATCGTGTGCTTGCAATGCGAGCAGAATTTAGAGATGGAAGCGAAAAAGAACAGTCCTTCCCCAACCCCAGGTGGGGGGACATCGCAAAAAACACGTGGCTGAACTCACTCTACGAAATCTTGTGCAAAAGAAAAAACACAACGCGTAAATCGTTTTGATGGACATATCACGTATAACACTAATTATCGAATATTGGCATGAAATTACGCACGATTATAATAACTGCCACAAGCATGGGTTTACTCTTTTTCATCATTTTATTGATGCTTGATGGAGGTATCGCATTGGCTATGGGAGACAAAAATCCACTACCGGATGAAGACGTTTTTACCCTCCGGAGAAAACGCATGGTGGAGGAGCAGATTGCCTTCCGCGGGATACGAGACAAACGTGTTCTTGCCGCCATGGAGACCGTGCCGCGCCACTTATTCATCCCGGAAGGATACCGGTCTTACAGCTATTACGACCAGCCCGTCCCCGTAGGTTTCGGCCAGACGATCTCCCAGCCGTACATCGTAGCCCTGATGACGGAATTATTACACGTGGATAGCAAAGATACGGTACTGGAGGTGGGAACGGGTTCACGATATCAGGCCGCCATCCTGTCCCTTCTGGCAAAGCGTGTTTACACCATTGAGATACTGGAAGAGCTAGGAAAGACGGCGGCCGAACGGTTAAAAACGCTTGGTTATACCAACGTCGAAGCCAGGGTTAGCGATGGGTACCATGGATGGCCGGAACACGCCCCATTCGATGCGATAATTGTCACCGCAGCGGCAGAACACATCCCTCAGCCCCTTATTGACCAACTGAAGCCGGGCGGGCGGATGATAATCCCCGTCGGCGGGGTCTACGAGATTCAGGACCTGAAATTGCTCACAAAGGACAAGTCATCAAACGTTATGCAAGAGTCCCTTATCCCCGTCCGGTTCGTTCCACTCACCAGGAAATGAAAACCCCACTATAGGTTCATACAAACCCACACTATTGCAGGGCTGGTCGAGTAGGGCATGGTATTGCCTGCCTACCTGCCAAAAGCAATCACGTAACCACACGGATTAGTCTTCTACCAGCGTGGAAGGCGCATCAATACCGAGCATTCGGTCGATGTCTTTGTGCATGGAGTTCATGTCCTTCTTAAAGGTATCGACATGTTTCTTATTATGATACTTGTCCGAGGTGGAACACCCTGCAAAGCAGAAAAGGGCTGCGCATAGAGCCGGAAGGACGATAATGGCGGGAAGCTTCTTTGGTAAAAATTCCATAATTAATATTCTCTCCTTTGCCTTGAAGATGGTATTTTCATGATGCGCCGGTACTTCGTAACGGTTCTGCGGGCAATGTCTATCCCGGAGGTGTATAATTTTTCCGCAACTTCTTCGTCACTCAATGGATTCAATTTGTTTTCTTTTGTAATGATATCGGCAAGTTTTTGTCTGATGGCCTCCCACGACTCCATAGACCCATCGACGTTTTGAAAACCACCGGTAAAGAAAAACTTCATTTCAAATATACCTTGCGGCGTTTGAATGTATTTGTGGGCAATGGCGCGGCTTACCGTTGAGACGTGCACCCCGACGATGTCCGCTACGTCCTGCATCTTCAGCGTGCGAAGTTTGTGAATGCCTTCATTCAAAAATTCTTCCTGCAATGCCACGATGTTACAGGCCACCTTGTAAAGGGTGCTTCTCCTCTGTTCAATTGCGTCGATAAGCCATTTTGCGGATTCGAGTTTCTTTTGTATGTACTGGCGCGTCGGATTGTCGCCGCCGTTTTCGGTGAGGAATTTTTTATAAAAGGGGCTGATGTATAAATGGGGGAGGTTTGCATTGTCGATGAAAAACACCTCGAATTTTCCATCAATGTATTCGACTTTTATCTCAGGAATGATGTACGAGATGGTTTCGTCACAAAACATGTATCCGGGTTTAGGATTGAGCGTGCGGATAAAATCGACCAGTTTCTTTATGGTGTCCAGGCTTTGTCCCGTTTTTCTTGCCACAATGGGGTACTTCTTCATCTCAATGTCTTCGAGGTGATTAAGCAACAGCTCTCTGGTAAGCTGGTAGTTTAGGTCACGCTTGTCCAATTGCAGCAGCAGGCACTCCTGTAGGTTCCGCGCGCCCACTCCCGGCGGTTCCAGTGTCTGGACGACCTTTAATGCGTCTTTTACCTCTTCGAGGGTAAGCGGCTTTTCCAGGGATTGAACGACTTCTTCCAGAGGACAGGCCAGGTAGCCCGTTTTGTCTATCGAATAAACGAGATTCTCACACACCTCCATGAGATGGGGTTTGACGTCAATGAGTGACAACTGTCCCATAAGGTAATCATGCAGGGACATAGGCTTGGCCGCCGTGTTTTCCAGCGCCTCCTGCTTTTGGTCGCGCTCTTCGGAGAAAGAGCTGCGGCGCACGGTGGTTTGCGCATAGTAATCGCGCCAGTCTTCGGCCATTTCACCCAGCTTGTCGAACTCGTCTTTTTTTTCGGCATTGTCATCGGATGCAGTCTGGCTACTATCATCTTCTTTTTGATTCTCGTCCTTCTTTTCCTCAAGCACCTCTTCAAGCACCGGATTATCCACAAGCTCTTGCTGTACGTGCTCAACAAGGGCAAGCAGGGGCAATTGAAGGATTTCAATTGATTGAATGATTTGGGGCGACAGCTTTAATTTCTGCTGAAGCTGCGGTAATAAAGACGACTGCATTTTCATGTGACGTCACCTTCCCTACATAAAAAACCTGCAACACTTTACTGCAAAGGGCGCGGAGAGCGGTTTAAACCGATTAATCAGTTTAATCAGATTAAGCAGCTCCAGCAACCCCACCATTACTATGTTATGCGATACGGCTACAATAGTAAGACTACGGATGTCCCATTTCATTTCTGCCTGAAATAGCGTCTGCAATGATTGCGGTATTTGCATATTCAAGATAGCTTCCTGATGGAAGCCCGCGGGCGAGTCTGGTAACCCGCACCCCAAGTGAGCCTAATTGCTTATGGATGTATAATGCGGTTGCGTCCCCTTCCATATTCATATTGGTGGCAAGGATAACCTCTTTTGCCGGTATTTCCTTTACCCGCTGCAGGAGTTTCTCAATGGTCAGAGACTCCGGGGTAATGTCCTCTAACGGGGATATATGCCCGCACAACACGTGATACAGGCCGTGATACTTACCCGTTTTTTCTATGATTAAAAGATCGGCAACCTGTTCTACCACACAAATCGTGGAATGGTCCCGCTCCGTACTGCGACAAATGTGACAAGGGTCTTCTTCCGCGACGTTGAAGCAGGTGGCGCACGCCTTGATAAACTTTTTGACGTCGCGAATGGCGTAAGCAAGTTGCATGGCCTCGTCAGGAGATTGCTTCAGAACGTGGCACGCCAGCCGTTCCGCCGTCTTTTGCCCAATGCCCGGCATCTTCCCGAACTCATTGATAAGTTTTATCATGGACGGCGGATAGGCATTCAAAACAGGAGACCCCGACAAACCTTGTTAATGATATTCACCGTTACATCCCGCCCCCAAACATCCCCTGCAGACCGGGGACGTTCAATCCACCGGTAACTTTCGCCATTTCACTTTGAGACAAATCCTGAGATTTTTTCATCGCCTGGGAAACGGCCGATAAGATAAGGTCTTCCAGCATCTGGACGTCCGCCGGGTCAACCACTTCCGGGTCTATTTTGATGGAGAGCATTTCCTGTTTCCCGTTCATGTGAACGGTGACCATGCCGCCGCCTGATGTGGCCTCAACAACGCGGTCTTTCAAATCGTTCTGAACGTCTTCCATCTGCTTTTGCATCTTTTGTGCCTGTTTCTGGGCTTGTTTCATCATTTCTGCAATATTGCCTAAACCCTTCATCGTACCGTTCTCCTCTATTTGTTTACCCTAACAATATGGCCATTAAACATTTCCAACGTCCGTTTTACCGCTGGTTCAGAGGCTCCGGCATTGACCGTTTGAGGCGCTGAGGAAACGGCATCCGGCGTTTCTTCTGCCTTTCTAGCCTCTCCGTTCCGGGACAACGCAAATTTGCACCTTACATTGCCTTGAGCCACCTCGCCAACACTCTCTTCTACGATCTTTTTCTCTTCCGGTTGATTGAGCCTTTCCCTATGAAAAGCGCAGTTTGCGGGGAATTCCACCGTGATTTCGCCATCCTTGAATCCGGAAAATCTGCCTTCCCTCAAAAGCGACCAGGTGGATTTTTTCTTATTCTTTACGATAAGAAGGATTTTATCCCACGCGCTTCCGTCAATCGTCGTCTGTTTTTCATTTTTTGCGGCAATTTCCGGGGTTTTTATCATTTCCACCGGCGGCTCACATATTTGAGAAGGAACGGCTTCTTTTGTTTTTTGAGGCGGAGGCGGCGTTTCCCTGATGCGTAACGTTGAACCGTTATCCATCGCGGCAAGTTTATTTTCCAATGCCGCAATGCCCTCCACAATCTCACCGAGGGAGCCGATGGATTCCATCCTGCAAAGCTTGATTATTGCCGTTTCAAGCAAAATACGCTGGAGAAGGAAATCGGTAGTCCGCGCACGGGTGTCGGAAAGGATTTGAATCATGTAAAGCAAGGTATCGCAGGAAAACGCTTTTCCGTATCGTTGCACAAGAGAGGCGTTAAGCGTTGCCCACTCCACGTCCTTGCCACAGGAAGAAAATACCAAAAGGTCTCTCACCCCGGCAAGCAGTTGGTCCACAAACTCACCACAGGTCTTTCCTTCAGACAGCACGTCGTTTACGATCTTTAGCGCGGAAGCCGCATCGTCTTGTAAAAAAGCCTCGAAGAGACCCAGTATCTTGTCCTCTTCAATGCAGCCCAGGACGAAATTGACGTCTTCCAGCGTTATCTTGGTTCTGCAAAATGCAATAAGCTGGTCGAGAACCGATTGTGAATCACGCAATCCGCCCCGCGCGTATCGCGCGATAGCATGAAGGACGGACGGTTCAATCTGTACGCCCTCGGTATTACATATATCCGACAGCCTTTTTTCGATATCCAGCAGGGAAATGTTTTTAAAGTCGAACCGTTGGCACCGGGACTGCACCGTTTCCGGAAGGCGGCTGGCCGACGTTGTTGCAAAAAGAAATTTCACATGCGGAGGCGGTTCTTCAAGGGTCTTCAAAAGCGCATTAAACGCCTCGCGCGTCAGCATGTGAACCTCGTCGATGATGTAAATTTTATATCGTGACCGCGATGCGGCATATCCGACGTTTTGCCGGATATTGCGCACCTCATCAATGCCCCGGTTGGATGCGCCGTCTATTTCCAGGACGTCAATGTCCGTTCCATCCGAAATATGCCGGCAGATATCACAGACGTTGCATGGCGTCTCCGTAGGGCCGTGTTGGCAGTTTAGAGCCTTTGACAAAATGCGCGCCATTGAAGTCTTTCCCACCCCTCGCGGCCCCGCCAGCAAATAGGCGTGTGCGACCCTGTTTGTCCGGATGGCGTTTCTGAGAGTTGTTACAATGGGGACTTGCCCAACGATATCCTCAAAGGTTTGAGGACGATATCTGCGTGCTAAGACGACGTACGACATAAGCGGATATCCTGTAGCAATAAATTACGGCTACTGAACTAAATGTTTTGTAAGTATTTAACCATTTCTGGATGCTTGATACCTGACGCTGGATTCTCGTAGGCAAGTTGTCGGCAGCTCGTATCGGGTAATTTTTTTAATCTGTCTGAGGCCTTGACTTGCTGTTCATTATACTTCGTTCTGTGGGTTATGGCAATACACTTCTCAACTTTTCATAAAACGGCCGTGCACCTTTCATCGTTCACCTTCTTATTAATATATCCATGCTGTAAGCTCAAGCCAGGCATATTCACGGCACATAAGGCAAATGCTTATGGCTGCTTGCTTCCGCATCTGACCAGATTCGCACCGCTCTTATTGCATGAGACCCAACCGTCAACACCACTCACACGGATAAAATCAATAGTTAGAGAGCCCTCCGAAAGGCGATTGACCCTGCTGTAGCGGGTTGCAGGTTACAGGGAACCGCTAGCTCCCCATCTAGCACGGCCATTTATTAAAACTGGCGGAGAGGGCGGGAGTCGAACCCGCGATACCGATTTTGTCGGTATACGCGCTTTCCAAGCGCGCTCATTCGGCCTCTCTGACACCTCTCCGTTATAAATCAGGCCTTCAACAACAACCATTCATCATTATTCACACGCAGGGACACGATAAGCCGTGGCACTGCTTAGAAATTTCAAAACAACTGGCGGAGAGGGTGGGATTCGAACCCACGTCCCGCTGTTAAGCGAGAAACGGTTTTCGAGACCGTCCCGATCAACCACTCTGGCACCTCTCCTGCCTCAAATCAGGCTTCAACGACTTTTTGTATTCACACGTTTATCGCTTTTTACTTCGCCCGGCAGTTTTGAAGGAAAAAACTTTGCAGCAAATGTTTGCACTCGTCGGCAAGGACGGCTGGTATAACATTCAGGCGATGGTTAAACCGGGGTTCCTGCACGAGGTTCATCACGGAAGCGCACGCCCCTGCCTTTTTATCCACCGCACCATAAACAAGGGTGTCTATCCTCGACTGCACCAACGCCCCCGCGCACATTGCGCAAGGTTCCAGGGTTACGTAAAGAGTTGTGCCCGTCAGCCGCCAGTTTTCCAAGTAGGCGGCAGCCTGAGTTATTGCGATCATCTCCGCGTGGGCTGTCGGGTCCTTCAGAAGTTCCCGCTGATTATGAGCGCGGGCTATAACGCGACCCTCGAAAACAATGACCGCCCCGACCGGCACATCATCCTTCTCTTCAGCCTTTTTCGCCTCGACTATGGCCTGACGCATGAAGAATTCATGCTTACTCGCTTCTTCCATAGCACATATAAGTTTTCAGAGTGCGGCTAAACCGCAGACAAAAGGGTTTTATGTATGAAAGGACGGGTGACACTGCCCTCTTCCTTCCTGTGTCATCAGCCCGGGAATACCGGTAAACCCTAAATTTAAAAATGCGCCCAGGAGGAGTTGAACCTCCAACCTCCGGATTCGTAGTCCGTGACTCTATCCAATTGAGCTATGGGCGCAAATGTATAATATATTGACATTAGACAACTTGTGCACGATACAGACAGAACGGCATTGTTACTTATTACCACATCTCCGGCAATTTTACCACATATTATGCAGTAAGAAATAAGAAAAACCGGTAAGGGGATATTTAATCAAAATTCTCTGAGGAAAGCAAGCACTATGAAAGACAATTTTAGCCGGAAGGGTGTAATCACCGCGTTTTAGCGGTGTTTTGCTAGTAAGAAACACAATAGTGGCACAGGCTTCCAGCCTGCAACAGTTTAGCGGATGTCCCTCTGACCATTTCGCTTTACAACCAACAAGTTGACCGATTAGGTGCTGTTTTATCCATAAATGGGAGCGAGTCGAGGTAGGGACACGGCGCCCGTGTCCCTGCGTTATGAACATAAAAGTCGCCGAAGGCCGAATTTAAAAAGATTTGAAGTCGTCTTTGCTTGTGTTATAATAATTTTTGGTATTCCTAATGAAAAAAAGGCAATTTTCTATCATCATCTCCTATTTATCGTGATCAACGCCGGGAAATATCAAACGTGTGAACAATGTCTTATGGGTTGCCCATAACCTTGAAAGATTGGGAGGTCGCGTGGCCGATATCGGTTGGCGAGCCATTTACATGGCCACGGGAGAACGTCCGGAAACCATTCCTGTGGCGAAAGATACCTTGCTTTCGGAGCGCGAGAACTGATGTCGAAGATCGCCGCGATTGATGTTGGGTCAAACGCCATGCGCATGGTGGTTGGCGAAGTGGATGAAGCCTGGCAGGTGGCCACGCTTGAGAACGTTCGCCTGCCTGTGCGGCTGGGCCAGGACGTTTTCAGCAAGGGATATCTCGAACATGAGACGATCCAGCATGCCGAGATAGCCTTCCTGCGTTTCAAGCACGTTGCGGATAAGTATGGCGTTCAACGGATGCGTGCCGTTGCCACGAGCGCGGCGAGGGAGGCATCCAACGGCGACTTGTTGATCGACCGGGTACTGCATGCGAGCGGCATTGAGTTGGAAATTATCAACGGGGAGGAGGAGGCGGGGCTGATCCATTTGGCGGTCACCCATGCACTCAATCTAAAAAACAAACGCACCATGTTAATTGACATCGGTGGGGGTAGTGTCGAAATCACCATTTCCACGGGGCAGAATATCGTTTCAACGGAGAGTTACAACCTGGGCACGGTGCGCCTGCTGGAAAAACTGGGTACAAAGAACAACACGAAACACCCTTTTGGTAAACTAGTCCGTGAATATGCCGAAGCCGCGCGTTACCGCATTGAGCGCGAAATCGGGGATGAGAAAATAATTGTTTGCGCGGGCACCGGTGGAAACGTAGAAGAGATCGGGCGTTTGCGCCAGAAATTATTCAAGGCAGATAGTGACCGTTTCATCACGATGGACGAACTTGAGGAATTGATAGAGCGCCTCGAAAGTATGAGTTGTGACGAGCGCATCAGCAAATTAAAACTCCGCCCGGACCGCGCGGATGTGATCCTGCCTGCCTCCATTGTCTTGCACATGATCGCCGGCGAGGCAGGCGTCAAAAAAATATCCATTCCAAAAGTCGGTTTGAAGGATGGCATCCTGCTCGATATTGCGGAAGAGCTGTCACGCAGTCCTCGCCCACATCGCAGGGAACAGGCGTGGGAGTCTGCCTTGTACATGGGGCGTAAATATCAGTTCAATGAAAAGCATGCACGCCTGACCGCCAAACTTGCGGCGCATCTTTTTGAACAGTCCGAGTCGCTTCACGACCTGGATGATAACAGCCTGCTCCTGCTCGAAATGGCTTCTCTTTTGCATGATATCGGCCATTTTATCAACACGATCGATCATGAAAAACATGGTTATTATCTTTTAAGCGTAAATCGCCTGATCGGACTCACCGTGCGTGAACAAAATACGGTTGCCAACCTGGTTCGGTACCACCGCAAGCATTCACCGACAACGGAAGACGATGGCTTTAGATCCCTGCCGCAGAAGGACCGTTTGATCGTCAATAAACTTTCAGCGCTCCTGCGTCTTGCTGATTCGATGGACGTCAGCAATGCCAACCCGGTTACCGATGTGGCCCTTAGGGAAACAAAATCCGGCTGGCAGATTACCTTAGTAGGCAAAAGCGATTTGATGCTTGAGAATTGGTCATTATCCAAACGCAAATCTTTGTTCGAGGAAGTGTTTGGAGTGAAACTTAAAATAAATTGAAAGAATTCGTATGGCTACACCGATGACCGAAGAACCGAAACCGGAAACGATCCGGCTCCTGCTTGAAGCGATGGAGAATCGCTGGAAAAACTATCGCGTGGAATTCAAACGTTGCCGCGCGAAGTTTTCTCATGAAGCGGTGCACGATCTAAGGGTTGCGATACGGCGTATGCTTGCCCTCATTCAGTTATTGAATTCAATTTCACCGCGCCGGCGTTTGCAAAAATTGACACGCGCGTTCAAAAATCGGCTTGATGAGTTCGATGACCTGCGCGACACACAAGTCATCCTTGCTGAGATAGCTAAAATCATTCATGAACTTCCTCAACTGCATGATTTTCAGAAATACCTGCAATCCGCCGAAGAGAGATTGTTGCGGTCCCGCCGTAAAAAAATAAAACAGCTTGAATCATCCGAAGTCACCAAACGCATCCGCAAGACATACAAAGCCATCGAAGCTGAAACGAACGGCGACCTCAGATCGCAGATCATGCAAACGGTTGATGACGTATACTTAATTACCAAACAACGGCAGGGCTGGATAGACATTACCTGCTCCGCCACTATCCACCGTGTGCGCATCGCCTTCAAATCATTTCGTTATATGGTTGAGATCGTCCATCCTCTGTTGAACGGTTTTCCCTTGGAGAGCCTCAAGCGGATGAACGATTATCAATCCTTGATGGGAGAGATACAGGACGCTGAGGTCTTCGCTCAGAACTTTGCGGACTTTTCTGAGCGTGCCTCCTTCCCTGATGTAGAACCAGTCCGCCTTTATTATGAGCGACGCCACGCTGACGCTATTTCCGCGTACGTTGAAGCGAAGGAACAGCTCGATAGTTTTTGGCGCCCCGCGCCAGATAAGCCTTTACCGTGGGAGAAAACCGAATGAAAATGTATTTAATCCGTCACAGCGACGCCGTGGAACAGGGTACACCCGGTTACGAAGATGACCGTCTGCGTCCGCTCACTAAAAAGGGATGCAACAAAACGAAGAAGATCGCCTCCGCCCTCAAAGGGTTGGGTGTAAAACCCGACAAGATTGTTTCCAGCCCCTACATCCGCGCGAAGCAAACTGCGGAGATATTGGCGAAGAAGCTAAAATACAAGCAGGAACTGGATTTCAGTGATATGCTTGTGCCGATGGGCAACGTGGAAAATATCATCGGAGAGATCAACGAAAAATACTCCGTGGGCGAACTGGTGATTGTCGGCCATGAACCGTGTTTTAGCATGTTGATCGGCACGCTGATCGCGGGGAATCCTGATCTAGCCATCAACATCAAGAACGGTGGCGTCTGCTGCCTCTCAGCCGAAGATCTGCGTACAGAGCGCAAAGCCGTTCTGGAATGGCTCCTTGCGCCGAAAATGTTATTAGAGTTATCCTAGAGCGGCTAAGCCGCAATCAAACTTCCTCCCTTTTTCCCCACGGTTATGGATGGATTCCAGGGGGTAAAAAACGATAAATGTCGATTGACGGCGTTTGGCCTATCTGTTGCGTAATTAATGCACAGCAAAGTTCCGTTAGGAACGAAATATTGGTAGAAAATAAGCGGAGAAACAGTATTAGTTCTGTAGGAACGACATATTGGAGAAAAGCAATTTTTTCATTTCTTAACACGAGTGGGTCACAGGTTTGTTAAAAAAACGTACAAAAAAAGAAGTTTTTACAGGGTAATACTCTATAGCATCATGACTAAAGAAACAAATCCATCTCCGCCAAATTTATTCCTCAACCGCGAACTCAGCTTGCTTGAATTCCAGCGCCGCGTCCTCGACGAGGCGCTGGACGACGGCAATCCGTTATTGGAGCGGTTAAAGTACCTAGCCATCTTCGGCTCGAACATGGACGAGTTCTTCATGGTGCGCGTATCGGGCATCCGCAAGCAGGTGGAAGCCCGGATCATGGAGGTCTTTCCGGATGGGCTGACCCCGCCCGACGTTTTGGCGGCGACGCGTAAAGTTTCGCTTGAGTTGTATGAGAACGCATTGCATTTCTTCAATAAAAAACTGGTTCCAAGTCTCGATAAAACCGGCGTCCATTTGCTTAATTATCACGAGTTGAGCAGTGATCAATTGGAGAAGGTCAACGCTTATTTCAATGAAGTTGTTTATCCTGTGTTGACGCCGCTGGCGCTCGACCCGGGGCATCCATTCCCGCATATTTCCAATTTGAGCCTGAACCTTGCCATCGTAGTCAGGAATAAAAAGGGACATGAGAAATTCGCCCGCTTGAAAGTGCCGGATACCTTACCGCGGCTTATGCCTATCAAGCGATCCTCCGGCGCCACGCGCAAGGACGGGACCATTCCACACCATCATTATTTTGTGTGGCTCGAACAGGTCATCATGGCGAACCTCGACCCGCTCTTCCCGGGCATGGAAACGGTCTCGGCGCACCCCTTTCGCATCATTCGCGACGCCGACGTGGAGATACAGGAACTCGAAGCGGACGACCTGCTTGAGACCATGCAGCAGAGTATTCGCAAACGGAAATTTGGATCTGTGGTGCAGGTGGAAATCTACGATACCATGCCGCAAAACATCCGCGATTTGTTAATTGATAACCTGGAGATACGCGAGAATGATGTATATGTTTTACCGGCGCCGTTTGGTTTGAGCAGTCTGTGGCAGGTATATGGCAACGTGGAGCGGCATGATCTGAAGTTCCCGGTCTATCACCCGTCTGTGCCGAAGGTGTTAGAGAATGCCACCCGGGCAGGCGATATCTTTGCTGTGATTAGGAAGAGGAATATCCTCCTGCATCATCCTTATAATTCATTCGGTCCGGTGATCGATTTTCTGAAAACCGCGGCACGCGACCCGAATGTTTTGGCGATCAAACAGACCCTGTATCGTGTGGGACAAAACGCGCCGGTGGTTGAAATCCTGCTTGAGGCGAGCGAGCGCGGCAAACAGGTGGCCGTGTTGGTGGAACTCAAGGCGCGCTTCGATGAAGAGAGCAATATTGGCTGGGCAAAAATGCTTGAGGAGGCAGGCGTCCACGTGGTATATGGATTGGTGGGACTCAAAACCCACAGTAAAGTGACGATGGTCGTCCGCAAGGAAGGTGAAGGTATCCGCCGTTATCTCCATCTCGGCACGGGAAATTACAACACGGTCACGGCGCGTGTCTATGAAGATATCGGCATCTTCACCTGCGATGAAGCGATCAGCTCGGACGTCACCGACCTGTTCAATTATTTAACCGGCTATTCCACGAAACAGCATTTCAGGAAATTGCTCGTTGCGCCGGTCAATTTGCGAAGCGGACTCAAGAAGTTGATCCGCCGTGAGATCGAACACGCGCAGGCAGGCCGCCGCGCGCATCTTATCATCAAGGTCAATTCTATTGTCGATCCGCAGTTTATCGAATTGTTCTATGAAGCCTCACAGGCGGGCGTGAAGGTGGACCTGCTCGTGCGCGGCATGTGCTGCCTGAAGCCGGGCGTTAAAGGCGTAAGCGATAATATCAAGGTCATCAGCATCGTCGGACGTTATCTCGAACACAGCCGCGTCTTTTACTTCCTCAACAACGGCAAAGAAGAGATGTACATGGGCAGCGCCGATCTGATGACGCGCAACCAGGATCACCGCGTGGAAGTGGTTTTCCCTGTCGAAAGCGAAGGGCATATCAATTATCTGCGCCACGGAATGTTGGAAACCTACCTTAGCGACAACGTACGCGCCCGTGTCATGAATTCAGATGGCACATACACTCGTCTTAAGCCTCCGAGTGATGACAAGGCGGTGGACGTGCAGGAATGGTTGATGAAGAATAATTATAGCAATAAAAAGGCATGACTTAACACGTATGGGGTTCATCCCCCGCTATTGGCCGGCCACGAGGGACGGCGTAACAAGAAAAAGCCGTCGCCCCAAGCGGCCTAATTTAATGTGTAGAAATTTCAATGCCTTTGTTGTGAACCCTTTAGGGTTGCGACCCCTGGTGCGTATTTCCGACTCGTTCTCACGCTCTGCGTGGGAATGCAACCTTGGGACGCTCTGCGTCATTAGACAGCAGTGCCTATTGGGGGCCCATTTGCAACCTGAATCCGCTGGAGTGACTGGACGCGGAGCGTCCTACCGATTCATTCCCACGCAGAGCGTTGGAACGTGTTGGCGTAGGGACACGGTGCCCGTGTCCCCACGTGCGGGGAACAAAAAGGCTCCGGATACCTATTTTAGTGAGCAGGAATTTCAAAGCCGTTGTAGGGGGGAAGCATTTGCCGTATTTGGTGTGAATGCATTACTATGTTAGCAAGCAAATGCTTCGCCCCTGCGCGCGTTCGCAATACAAAAGTAGCTAAAGGCATAATTTTGCGTATAATAAATTCAAAGCAACGGTAGGGCGACCCTTCAGGGTTGCAATCCCTGGTGCGTGTTCAGACAGCGGCAAGGCTGAAGCCTTGCCCTACGTGGAAATATAGGAGGACAATATGTTTGAATCCGCCGAGCTTGGCCATAAGATAGACAAGGAGACTTACGACAAGGAGGTGCCGCTGTTGCGCGAAGCATTGCTGGAAGCGCAGATGGACCTGGCGAGACAGGCGAAATTTCAGGTCATTATTTTGGTCTCCGGCGTGGATGGCGCGGGACGGGGCGAAACCGTCAACCTGCTCAACGAATGGATGGACCCGCGCTTTATCCAGACACACGGCATGGGCGACCCCTCCGATGAGGAGTTGGATCGCCCGATGATGTGGCGCTTCTGGCGCGAACTGCCGCCGAAGGGGAGGATCGGCGTGTTTCTCGGCTCATGGTATACCTGGCCGATTCTCAACCGGGTGGCCGGGAACACCAAGACAGCCGATCTCGACCAGAGTCTGGAGCGCGCCAGGCGTCTGGAAACGATGTTGACGGCTGAAGGCGCACTGATCCTCAAGTTCTGGATGCATCTATCCAGGGAGAAGCAGAAAAAACGCCTCAAACTTCTCGAAAAAGACCCGAAAACCCGCTGGCGCGTCACCGAACGCGACTGGGAGCATTACAAGCGGTACGATAAATTTCAAGTCGTGAGTGAAAGCGTGATCCGCCACACCAGCACGGCCGAGGCGCCATGGACCATCGTCGAGGGTTTCGATGCGCGTTACCGCGGCCTGACCGTGGGCAAGGTCGTTCTCGACGCCATCCGCAAACACCTGGATGAAGCCGGCACAAAAATGACGGAGGTTTTCGCGCCGCCGCCGCTTCCTTCTATCGACCGGCTGGATATTCTGAAGACGCTGGATCTCAGCCAGAAAATTGACAAGAAAAACTATGAGGCTGAGCTGGAAAAATACCAGGGCAAGCTTGCGCTGTTGACACGCAGCCCAAAGTTCAAGGAAATCACCGTAATCGCTCTGTTCGAAGGCAACGATGCAGCCGGCAAGGGCGGCGCTATCCGCCGCATCACTGGCGCACTGGATGCACGTTATTACAACATCATTCCGGTCGCCGCTCCCACCGAGGAGGAGCGCGCCCAGCCCTACCTGTGGCGTTTCTGGCGGCATATTCCGCGGCGCGGCCGGATGACGATTTTCGACCGCTCCTGGTATGGTCGCGTATTGGTCGAGCGCGTTGAGGACTTCTGCTCAAAAACCGACTGGATGCGCGCTTACAGCGAGATCAACGACTTCGAGGCGCAACTGGTGCGCCACAAAATCGTGGTGGTCAAATGCTGGCTCTCCATCAGCAAAGACGAGCAGCTCAAACGCTTCAAGGAACGCGAAGAAATCGGCTTCAAGCGCTTCAAAATTACCGAAGAGGACTGGCGTAACCACAAAAAATGGGATGAATACGAACATGCCGTGTGCGACATGGTGGATCGCACCAGTACCAATATCGCGCCGTGGACACTGGTAGAAGCTAACGACAAATACTTTGCGCGCATCAAGATACTGAAAACGGTATGCCGGCAAATTGAAACGGCGATGAAGAACTAACAGGTTGGCGGCAGAGGCAATTTAAGCTGCAGGATGTAAACATCTCGCCTGCCGGTTATTGCCATACGCAACACCTCTGTCTGTTCAGCCGTCTACCCGACAGCCATTTCTGCCCCATAGGTGTTAAGTTAAGAAATTGAGAATACCCATTTCTCCCTTTTAATTTAAGCCTTTTCAGGTAGATAATGCTATGCAAGATTACTACCGCGTCTTCAGTCCCGAAGGGGCGACACAAACATCGAATCGTTCAAATATTCTTTTGTACAACACCAAAAATAATTGTCAATGTCCTTATTTAACAGAAGGTTTAAGATAATCATAGATTTCTTAACTTAACACGAATGGCATCAGCCCCCCTGTTTGCCATTGAGACCGCCCGGCCACGGCGTCGATGGTGATCAGCCGCTCCAATTACTCCGTGCGCAATCGAACTTATTCCAGATAGGTGTAACCATAAAGGCCTGAGCGATAAATTGCTAAAAACTCACGCCCCTCTTGCAAGGTAATTTTGCCTTCTTTTACAGAAGCGCTCACCCAGGCCTCCATATCACGAACCAGATTTTTGTGGTTAAACTGAACATAATCAAGCACGTCAGCAACAGATTCACCTTCAATGAATTTGTCTATTACAAAGCCACCATCCGGCTTGCAAACAACATGAATAGCATTTGTGTCACCAAAAAGATTGTGAAGATCACCCAGAATCTCCTGATAGGCGCCAACGAGATAGACAGCAACAAAATAGGGCTCATCAGGTTTGAGTGTATGTAAAAGCAAGCTTCTTGCAGTATCTCCACCCCTAACAAACAGATCGATCTTGCCATCAGAATCACACGTGATATCCTGCACCGTTACATCCGTTGTCGGTTCCTCGTCCAACCGCTGAATTGGCATAATGGGGAAGACCTGGTCAATGGCCCATGAATCCGGAAGAGATTGAAAGAGTGAGAAGTTACAAAAGTATTTATCAGCCAATAGCCTTGGAAGGCTCTGGAGTTCAAATGGCGGATGCTTTAACTGGGAACAAAGATTTACCACCTTTTTTGCAATTGACCAGAAAAGCCGCTCAGCCTTTGCGCGGGCAGCAAGGTCAACAATTCCGAGATTGAATCTGTCGAGCACGTCCTCCCTTAACTGCAATGCATCGTGCCAGGATTCAAGCATGGAATTATTCGTCATGTTCTTAAAGATGGCGTGCATGTCACGCACAACCTCAGGATCGTTTTCCGTAACAGCATGCTTGTCCTCGTCCCAAAGCGGCGCACCGGTTGTTTCAAGAACGTTAAAAACCAGAACTGAGTGGTGAGCTGTAAGCGCCCGGCCAGACTCTGCAATGATATTCGGGTGAGGAAAACCGCTCTTATCTGCAATTTGTGTGATCGTATAAATCACATCATTTGCATATTCCTGAATCGAATAATTTACGCTTGATGCATTTGTTGAACGCGTCCCATCATAATCAACGCCTAGACCACCACCGATATCAACAAACTCTATTTTGCAACCCAACGTTTGCAACTGTACAAAAAATTGTCCAACCTCCCGAAGGCCCGCCTTGATTTTTCTGATGTTGGTGATTTGGCTGCCCAGGTGAAAATGAATAAGTCTGATACAAGGGAGAATATCCTCCTGCCTTGCATAGTCAACCGCCTCAAGGAGTTCTGCCGGATTCAAACCAAATTTACTCTGATCGCCTCCGGATTCTTCCCATTTACCACTGCCGGATGATGCTAGTTTTACTCTGATTCCAATGTTGGGCCTGATATTAAGCCTTGTAGAGAGCGATTTGATGAGTTTCAGTTCATTCAGCTTTTCAACCACCACAAATATCTTTTTACCCATCTTTTGCGCAAGAAGAGCGAGTTCAATAAACTCCTCATCCTTGTAACCATTGCAAATAATAAGCGATTCCGGATTATCCATAATGGGAAGCACGGCGTGAAGCTCTGGTTTTGAGCCTGCCTCCAAGCCAATATTTGATTTTCGGCCATGTCTCACAATCTCTTCGAGTACCGGCCGCTGCTGATTAACCTTAATGGGATAAACATTGTAATATTTGCCCTGATAATTATTTTCGCGTGCGGCTGTTTCAAAGCACTGGGAAATCTGTTCAATCCTATTGTCGAGAATATCGGGAAACCGTATCAACACCGGAGCCCTTACATCGCGAAGCGATAATTCATCAAGCACTTCACGCAAGTCAATAATGGCGCCCTTATCCTTCAGAGGACTTACTGTTGCATGCCCTTTTTCATTGATGCCAAAATATCCAATACCCCATCCATTGATATTGTAAAGATCTTTTGAATCATCTATGCGCCATTTTCTCATTTTATTATTTACCCTCTCCAATAAAATTGTTGTAGATTTTCTTAACAGCAGATGGTAGGAAGTTGCTTTTTTAACCAGAATGCAAATATAGCAAAACCGAAGCAGATTTCAAGCTATTTTTAATTTTTTCATCAAAATTTATATTCTGTTGGGTTTCGTGCCTCAACCTAACCTACCGGGCTTCACCCCCATACGTGTTAAGTTGAATCCCTTTGATAAGCTTTGGCTCAATCTCCTCAAAGCATTAAACATTTCTAACCCATTGTAAACTTAATACAAAATTAACAGGTTCTTTATACAATCCTAATAGAAGTGTTGTTTAATAGTAGTGTGTAATAGCGCTGTTTAAGGACGGTCAAATACCCATCAATCAATAAGAAATAGCCTGGCGCTACATGGATGGGAAAACATCGGTTGCATGGGACATTTATTGAAAGGAGCGGCGATTATGGTAATGAACACGTTTTTTGTTTGTCCTGAATGTGGTAATGATAAGGATTTTAAGGTTTTTACGAGTAACTTCCAGTGCATCAGACAATCGCCCGAGTTGGGGGTACGCACTGATGTAAGCGGCGCCCTGCCGAATCTGCGGCAGCATGATAATTACATCGAATGTGTTCCTTGTCTTAAAAGACATGAGTATAACGAGGCAGTAACAAACGGGCGGAGATATATTCAGGCAATCAGGAAACGGAAAACAACCGTCACACCTGATAAGCAAAACGCCGCGCTTCCCTCTTAGCTCAACAGTTCGAAATAACGTATTCGATGCTTCATAAAGTAATTTCTCTTTTTCAAGGAGGAAAAAACATGAGAGCGCCGAGAAAGTGTATTAGTTCTTACCAGTGCAAGTCTGGTCTGGGCAAAGGTTAGCCACCAGTCCAGCACCGAATCACACACACGCGGAGG
>JACVXV010000166.1 GCA_015661205.1 Candidatus Brocadiaceae bacterium | reverse complement strand
ACCCATCCTGCAAACACTTACGAATTCTGAATACAAAGATGAACCATGCGCTTTCTATAAACAACTGCCCTTGTTCAACTTATGATTGGACACTAGTGATGTCAAGACAAAAACACTCTGGAACAGAAGCAAGTTCTGTTTCTTGACGTACCATTGGAACGATTTCCCAAATGTAATAAGCTAACAGGTATTGAAATGTCGTGACGGTTGATGTTGAGTTTTACTTACCTTCAACCAACTTATTCGGCTTGTATGCTTGCTCGTTTTACATGGTGTTTCCCAATCGTGTAGTTCCGCTCTGGTTGAGCGTGTATCACGTACACAATGAAAAAGCACACATACGACAAACGTGGCAATTCACCGCAGAGGTGCAGGAAACGTGGAGAAAAAAAGAGAATCAGCGTTTTCTGCAGTGATGCGAACGACTACCGACAATTTAAATATCTTTTATCATGAAATAAATAATGCATGACTGTCTTCTACGCAACCAGCGATAGCGTTAGCTGTACCCCTTGTTCCTATTCATCTCAGAAATCCTTCGAAGTGTAAAAGGTTTTCATGATCAGATTTATGCGTTTTAAGCCATCTATCCAATTCGTCTTTAAGGTTGCATTTTTGAATTTCGAATTTGTCAAAAAAAGCACCCGATAGTATTATTCAGCACCGAGTAACTCTTTTTGGTTGCGGCTTCGCCGCGCTAGGTTTTCTATTCATGGCAGGAATCTGTTACCAGCCTTTAAACATGGCGCTTGCTCATCTATCAGGCTTATGATAGACTGGTTTCTGAGTAACAGCGCACCCACCTTTTGACTCTCACTGGAGGAGAATCAGCACATAGTTCAGATAACCCTGTCAGGGTTTTAAACCATGACAGGGTATCGTACTTCTGAGGGTGGGTGAACCGTTACATTTCTGGCAATTATTTTACCTTTAAACACTGACAAACAAGGAACTACTATTATGCAATATCGTTTTGTAAGGTTTTTACAGGCTTTTGTTTTACTTACCGGTGTCGTGTTTGCACTGGGAACAGTTTTGCCAAATCAGGTTTTTGCGAAGAGCGCGAAGGAGATTGACGCCTCGGTGGAGGCGGCGTTGGAGCGGTTTCGCACTGAGGTGAAAGGCTCTGAAGAGTTCCTCAAGAGCGCGAAGGGGGTGCTAATATTACCGGGAGTTATAAAAGGCGGTCTGGTTATCGGCGGCGAATATGGGGAAGGGGCGCTGATGATTGACGGGAAAACGGTCGATTACTACAGCACGGCGGCGGCATCTTATGGCTTCCAGCTTGGCGGACAGAAGAAGGATATTATACTCATATTCATGCAAGAGGACGCGCTTAAAGGTTTTCGAAATAGTTCCGGGTGGAAGGCGGGCGTTGATGGGTCGGTGGCCCTGGTAACTCTTGGCGCTGGGGGCTCCATCGACACGGCAAAGCTCAATGAACCTATTGTTGGTTTTGTTTTCGGGCAGAAGGGGTTGATGTATAACCTTACCCTGGAGGGGTCGAAGTTTACGAAGTTGAAGAGGTGAAGCTTGGCCATGCAAGAGGACGCTGATTATCATTATAGTTTTTTCATCATTTTCACTTGTGCCGGCCCCCCCCATAGATGTTACGTTAAGGAAAGCGCTATAGGCAAACGTAAGTTGCGATTAACACAAAGTCGAATATCGAACAAGGAATAACGAATGTCGAATGATAACAGATATTTCTCCAATAGCTTAACCGCCAATGAACGCTTACAAACTTGAGACAAAGAAAAATTTTAGCGTTTAGCCACGGTTTGTGTAATGAAACAGCGCTCCGTATCCACACTTCGAAATTCGAAATTCCGTGTTCGATATTCGTTATTCAATAAACGGCTTTTCCATACCGCCCAGGGATTCGTAACAACCAAAACAGGCCGCGTGGTTATATGGCTGCAATCCTGTTTCTTCCGTCTTCCTTTGCCTTGTAGAGCGCCTTGTTTGCGCATTTTATCAATGACTCCTGGTCGGCGGCCGGTTCCGGGAAGGTGGCAATACCAATGCTCACGGTGAGCGTGACGGACAGATCCGTTTCGCCGTCTTCGAAATCAGTAGATTCAATAATCCGGCGAAGGTCATCCGCAAGGACAAGCGCCCGGTTTTTTGACATGTCGGGCATGATGATGGCAAATTCGTCGTTGCCATACCGCGCAATGACGCCATATTCCCTCAAAAAGTCACTCAGCACCCCGGCTACCTGCTGCAAGACGAGGTCGCCAACATTGACGCCGTAGTTATCAAGTATCTCTTTAAAGTGGTCTACGTCTACAATGAGGAGGCACAGAGACTCATTCCGCCGCTTTGCCAGGGATAATTGTTTGCCTAGTAACTCGTTAAAGAACCGGTTGCTGTACACGGCGGTGACTTCGTCGGTTACGTTGGTATGCTTGGCGATGTCCAGCAGTTCCAGCCGGTGAAGCGCCAGGGCCGTCAGCCCGATGTAGTTCGACATCAACCTGCGTATCTTCTCGCCTTCCCAGGAAGCCATGTTTTCTTTGAACAGGATCACCATGCCGAATGTTTTTCCGCCGGCGATAAGTGGGATAGAGACATACCCGCCTTTTTCAATTTTGTGTTGGAGGCATTGACAGGGAGATTCCTTGGCAATATCGTTGAGGGTGTGCATTTGTCCACCGGTTAACACCGTGCAAAGTGACGGGTCCAAGACGGCCTCATTTTTTATGATATCTTGCACCGGCATCAGTGGTTCTGAAAGCGGCACGTACAACATGTTCCTTTCCCTGTCTATCATAACAATGACGACCATATCCGGCATGAAATGGGTGTGCAATGCGGTGGAGAGTTGTTTGAAGAGTGACTCGTCCTGCGTTGCTTCGTTCGTTATGGTGGAGAATGACATGAAGTCCTCCAACTCGCGCAGGTGGTTGTTTCTTTCTTCATCCGCCCGTTTGCGTTCGGTAATGTCCTCCTTGACGGCGACGTAGTGCGTGATAGCGCCGTTGGCGTCCTTTACCGGAGAGATAGATGCAAATTCCCAATAGAGTTCGCCGTCTTTTTTCTTATTGCAAAATTCGCCGCGCCATTCTTTACCCAACGAAATGGTTTCCCACATCTTGCGGAAGTCCCCGGACGATACGCTGTCGGGCTTTAAGATGCGCGGGTTTTTCCCAATCACTTCTTCGGGGCTATAGCCCGTCAATTGGGTAAACTTGGGGTTTACGTACTCAATGATTCCCCAATTGTTGGTGATCACAATGACGCTTGAACTTTGCTCGATGGCGCACCACAATTTGTTCTGATCGCCTGCAGCCCTCGCTGGTTCGCAGGCTTCTGCCTTCGGTTGTCTGTTTTGCAGTTCCATCCAGAGCATATATGCATTTATACTATTAAGAAGACGTTCTTGTTCCAGTTTGGATTGTTGTGTTGCTGATGGGACAACATCTGTTTTTTCGGTGAGTTGCGGTTGGAGTGCGTTTAACTCATCGGTTAACTCGGTGATTGTTTTGCCTTTATAAACTTCGGGCTGAAGCTGCCTCAGTTTTTTTATTAAGCTTATGTTCGCCATGGTTAACCTTGCCTTACACGAGTGTAACCGACTTCTTAGGAATTATACCGGTTGATATAATTTGAGCAACAGTTCACCTACCTCTAGCCCCTCTCTGGCGAGGAATCGGCACTTTGAAGACTGGGTGAATTGTTACTAATTTGGTGTTCGCTTCAGACGTCCAGCTTTCCCTTCAATAGTTCATTTACCATTTTAGGATTCGCCTTGCCTTTCGTTTCTTTCATCACTTGCCCTACCAGAAAGGTAAGGGCGTTCTTTTTCCCTTTTTTGTAATCATCTATTACACCCGGATTGCCGGATATGATTTTATCAATAACGGAGCCGATCAACCCCTCGTCGCTGATTTGTATTAAACCTTTTTCTTCAACTATTTTTTGTGGGTCTTTCCCCGTCTGAATCATTTCTATAAATACTTCTTTTGCGGTGGTGCTGCTGATGGTTCCTTTTTCAACGATTTCAACAAGGGACACCAACTGCGCGGGTTTAACCTTTAACTGGCCAATCTCCAGCTTCCGCTCTTTGGCCTCTCTCAACAGGTCATTTGTTATCCAATTACACAAGATTTTCGGACGATTCAGCCCCCGAACGCACTCTTCAAAGAAATCGGCAAGGACTTTATCCTCTATGAGCAGATTGGCGTCGTAGTCGGAAAGTTTAAACTCGCTCACGAACCTTTGTTTTCTGGCAAAAGGAAGTTCCGGTATGCTGGACTTAATAGTGGACAGCCACTTTTCATCAATCAGCACCGGGAGAAGGTCAGGTTCTGGAAAATAGCGATAGTCCTGCGCTTCTTCCTTTGACCGCATGCGTACGCTCTTCTCATTTATCTCATCCCACAGCCTGGTTTCCCGATCAATCGTCTCTCCACGATCCAGCAGTTCCGCTTGCCTTGTGGCCTCGTACTCAATTGCCTTTATAACAAATTTCATTGAATTAAGATTTTTTATTTCAACCCTGTTGCCCAGCGTTTCAACGCCTTTTAACCGAAGCGAAATACTTGCCTCGAAACGGAGGGAACCCTCTTGCATCTTGCAGTCAGAAATTTCCGTATACAAAAGCATCTTCCGCAAGGTCTGCATATAGCTTTCCACCTCGTCCACGGTTCTCATGTCAGGGTAAGAAACAATCTCCAGCAACGGGACGCCCGCCCTGTTAAAGTCAACCAGGCTGTAATCGGCGCCTGTTTCCTCCGGATGGATGAGCTTTCCAGCCTCTTCTTCCAGGTGGACGTTATGGATGCGTATCCGCTTTACCGTACCCTTAACTTCGATATCCATAAAACCATCCACACCTAAATTATGGTAATTTTGAGATATCTGGTAGTTTTTCGGTAAATCGGGGTAGTAGTAGCTTTTTCTATCAAAGTTGGTATAGTTATCAATCTTGCAGCACAGCGCGGCGGCAGACTTCATGGCATACTCAAAGGCCTTCTTATTCATCACCGGCAAAACTCCGGGCATAGCAAGGCACACAGGGCACACCTGTGTATTCGGATCAGCGCCAAATTTCGTGCTGCATCCGCAAAACAGCTTGGTCGCTGTTGCTAATTCTGAATGAGTTTCCAGTCCAATGACGACTTCGTATTTCATCTGTAAAAACCTTTTACGATAGTATCTTTATCCGGGGAAAGCCTTATATCACGGCTCTCTTTAAATGGTAATCCGTCTCACGTTCAAACGAATATGCGACGTGCAACAACTGCTTTTCTTCAAAATGTTTTGTAAGGATTTGCAAACCTATCGGTAGCCCGTCTTTTGAAAAGCCGCAGGGAATTGAAATTCCGGGGATGCCGGCAAGATTCGCCGGAATGGTATAGATATCGGAGAGATACATCTCCAACGGATTGTTCGCTCGTTCCCCGATTTTAAAGGCAGGGACGGGAGACGTGGGACCGATAATACAGTCAACCTTTTCAAAAGCAGCGTCAAAATCTTTTTTGATTAAGTTTCTTACCCTGGAAGCCTTTAGGTAGTACGCATCATAATATCCCGAACTAAGCGCATAATTTCCAAGCATGATACGGCGTTTTACTTCGTTGCCAAAACCCTCTGCCCTCGTGCGGCAGTACATATCAATCACGCCCTTCGCATTGGTAGACCGGATGCCATAACGAACACCATCATATCGGGACAAGTTTGAACTTGCCTCAGCGTTTGCAACGATATAGTAAACGGCAACCGCGTACTCCGTGTGAGGGAGCGTCACGTCAATTATCTTTGCGCCAAGTTTTTCATAGATACGCAGGGCATCCTTCAATGCTTTATGAACGTCCGCGTGCATGCCTTCGGTAAGGTATTCTTTCGGTATGCCGATGCGCAAACCCTGAATATTATTATCAATTCCTTGTAGATAATCGGGGACGGGTGTTTGCACCGACGTGGAATCTTTTGAGTCTTTACCGGCAATTACCTGCAGCAAGAGAGATGCATCGCTTACATCTTTTGTCATGGTGCCCACCTGATCAAGTGAAGAACCAAATGCAATCAATCCATAACGGGAGACACGGCCATAAGTCGGCTTCAAACCAACTATTCCGCACAAAGCGGCAGGCTGCCTGACCGACCCACCCGTATCAGAACCTAATGACATGGGGGTTAGATTAGCAGCAACCGCAGCCGCAGAACCGCCGCTAGAACCACCGGGAACACATGCAACGTTCCAAGGGTTTCTGGTTATTTGAAAGCTGGAGTTTTCCGTAGAAGAACCCATAGCAAACTCATCAAGATTCGTCTTGCCAATAATGATGGCATCTTCTTCTTTTAAACGTTTAACGACATAAGCGTCATAAGGGGGGACAAAATTTTTGAGGATTTGAGAGGCACACGTGGTTGATAAACCTCTGGTGCACAGGTTGTCTTTCACAGCAACGGGGATACCGGCAAGCAGGCCGACCTTTTCATTATGATCAATCTTTTCATCAATTTCTCTCGCCTGTTTTAAGGCTGATTCTTCGTTTAAAGAAATGAATGATTGAATGGTCGGATCGACGGCTTTTATACGTGCAAATGCCTGCCCAACCAATTCGACTACCCGTATCTGTTTGGACAGTATTTTTTGCTTTATTTGGAGTGCGGTGGATTCTAAAAGTCTCAAAGAAACTTCTCTTTTTTCAAGGGTACTTACTCAATTACCTTTGGCACTTTAAAAAAAGCACCCATCGTTGAAGGCGCGCAATATTGTGCATCTTCTATAGCAAGTGGCTTCTCTAAGGCATCTTCTCTAAAAACATTGAAAGTATTTGTTGTGTATACCAACGGGTCAACGTTGTCCGTATTCAACTGATTCAGTTTTTCAATGTAGGATAAAATATCACTGAGCTGATGTACAAACAACTCTTCTTCATTATCTGAAAGGGCTATCCGGGAAAGATGAGCGACATAGCGAATGTCTTTTTTACTAATCTTCATAACATATCCAACTTTTACGCTATAACGCCTTCACTATTTTGCCAGCGCTTATGCAACGGGTACACACCTTAACCCTTTTTGCAGCGCCATTAACCTTTGCTCTTACCCTTTGCAAGTTGACCTTAAACTTCCTCTTCGTCTTACCGGTAATCTTTTTACCAACACCGCCCTTCCATTTTGCCAAACCTCTACGCTCTATCTGGTTTCCGACTTGTGTTTTTTTTCCACAAATTTCACATACTTGCGCCATAAATTATACCCCCATCATCCGTACATTATTTTCTTTGGCAACATCACCGGTTTAGCAACAGTCTTCACATAAGCCCTGTATTTGCAACCGATGATACTCTGCCTGAAATTTATTCTTTTTACAAACTTCGATTTGTAATTCCTCTATTCTATTATCTATAAACTCTATTATCTTACCACACTTGTTACAAACCATGTGGTCATGATGTTCACATCCATGCACGTGTTCATAATGC